>CAZTLH010000071.1:0-10168 GCA_964614335.1 uncultured Gammaproteobacteria bacterium | reverse complement strand
CGCTGCTGGCCATGCCATCGATCTGGATGATGCCGATGTGTACTTCACGCCTCGCTTGCGACCGGAACAGCATCGCCCAAAAGACTGACACCCCTCACAACGTGACATCAGTCGTAATACCGGCCGGGAAGTCACAAATCCACCAGGAGCTCCCGCCAACTCTGGATTTGCTAACAAAAACAGCCAGCAAATCCAGAGCTTTATGATCCAGGCGGCAGCTGTTACAAATCCACCAGCCGACCATCCTCCAGAGTCAGAATTCGATCCATGCGCTGTGCCAATTGCATATCGTGCGTGACCACCAGCAGACTGGTACCATGCTCACGGTTAAGACTGCACATCAGCTGATATACCGCTTCGGCGGTTTTTCGATCCAGATTGCCGGTTGGTTCATCGGCCAGTACGCAGCGTGGTTTTGTGACCAGGGCCCGGGCCACGGCTGCCCTTTGACGCTCACCACCTGACAACTGACTGGGTTTGTGTAGCAAACGTGCACCCAGCCCGACCCGGATCAGGATTTCATCAGCTACTGCCAATGCGGTGGCCGGTTTTTCCCGACGAATCAATAACGGCATGGCAACATTTTCTCTGGCTGGAAATTCCATCAGCAAATGATGAAACTGATAGATAAATCCGAGCTGCCGGTTGCGCATAACACCGAGTGTACTGTCTCCGAGTTTTGATACCGACTGCCCGCCAATCCAGACCTCACCGGCACTGGCGCGGTCCAGCCCGCCAAGCAGGTGCAACAACGTGCTCTTGCCGGAACCGGAACTGCCCACAATCGCGACCTGTTCCCCTTTGGCAATACACAAATCCACATCCCGCAGAACATCAATACGGGTATTTCCCTGAACAAACCGCCGGCTCAATCCGGCACAACGCAACACTGCAGTCTCACTATTCATAGCGTAACGCCTCAGCCGGCTGGGTATGGGCGGCTCGCCAGGCTGGATACAAGGTCGCCAACAAACTCAGCACCAGGGATATCGCTGTAGTATTGATTACATCCCGCCATTGCAATTGTGCCGGAAACCCGGAAATAACATACACATCGGCTGGAAAGAACTCCACCCCGAACAAGTGTTCCAGCCAGGGCACCAGGGTTTCAAGATTGACTGCAGTCAACACACCCAGGGCTGCCCCCAACAGGGTACCGATCACCCCGACGATCACTCCCTGAATCACAAACACCACCATGATACTACCGGGTTTCATACCGAGAGTTCGCAAAATAGCGATATCGGAAGCCTTGTCGGTTACGGTCATCACCAGTGAAGAAACGATATTGAAAGCTGCCACGGCGACAATCAGAATGATGATGATAAACATGACCCGCTTTTCAATTTTCAGGGCCCGAAAGAAGTTGGCATTCTCCAGGGTCCAATCGCTGACACGGTAACCGCTACCCAGTTTTTCCGCCAGCGATTTGCGCACCTGTGGTGCCTGATAAACATCATTCAATTTGATCCGTAACCCACTGACCTGACCACGGGTACGATACAGGCGGGCAGCATCCTCGCTGTGGACAAATACCAGACTGCTGTCATATTCATACATACCGGCGTGAAAAATCCCAACCACGGTGAAACGGCGAAGACGCGGAATCATACCGGCCGGTGTAACCAGCCCCTGTGGGGCGATCAGTGTGGCCTTGCTGCCCACACCCAAACCCAGCTTCCAGGCCAGCTCACTGCCCAAAACCATGCCATAGGCTCCGGACTTGAGGTCTTGCAGTTGACCCTTGACCATTTTGTTTGCCACTTCATCGACCCGGGCTTCAGCCACCGGATCAATACCGCGTATCAAAGCACCGGTAACCCGGCCGTGTGAACTGACCATACCCTGGCCCAGAATATAGGGGGCATAGGCTTCGATCCGAGGCTCGGCCTTGATCATCGGTTGCAATTCCTGCCAATTGGGCAACCAGCCGTTATTGCCGGTCACGGTGACATGCGCCGTGACGCCAAGAATACGACTGCGCAACTCCCCCTCGAAACCGTTCATGGTCGAGGCCACGGTGATCAATGCCCACACACCCAGCATGATCCCGAACATGGATATGAAGGAGATGAATGAAATAAAATGGTTATTGCGCCCGGCCCGGGTGTAACGTAAACCGATGTATAACTCGAGTGGTCTGAGCATTGGATCCTGATTTCGAAAAAAGTGCATTGTACCAGCACTGACTCTCAGGTACCTCTGCAGATCGGTGTTTCTCCTCGAAGTTTCTCTATGACCTGCAGACCCAAAAAAACAACCCACGCATCACCACTGATATCAAAGCATTGCAGAGAATTGCTGATAGTCCGTCTTTATCGACCATTCGTCCTTTGCTTTCATTATTAATGGAAGAATTAGCGATGCTGTCTGTTAACTGAGTATAGGACCGACAAAGCAACGCAATATTACGCGGTGACCCGAATTGAATTGATGATCAGCTGAGGTGCATATGCAAATGAAAACAGCCACTAGAAATCTCCTGGTAATCGTACTCGGGCTCAGTATATTCGGTGCACTCACAACCATGAATGGCAGTGATGCAACTTTTGGCAGTGGCTCCGATAATATTACGACCCCCCTCTTCATTAACGGTTCGCAACTCAATGGACTGCATTAATCCCCTTCCGTGCTTTGTGTGACTACAGCGCTACCTCTTTAACCCCCTATTGTGCGCAGGCTTGTACTGCGCTTTTTTTGGTCACCTCAACAGGTCATCATCATAAACACAGTCACTTGTTGCAATCATTATTTTTACCACCCGGTGGATTATTTCTCGTCCACAGTTGTTGTTAGCACAGGAGGATACAATTTTGCAGTCTGTGTATAACCCTTAATGTTGTCTTAAGTATCTATGACTTATAGTTCGAACCACTGAGGCAACACATTGTATCGATCTTTTTGAAACACTATTATTGAAACTTAAATTGGAGCCTATCTCATGAAAACACGTACTCGCAATCTTCTCTCTCTGGCCATTGGTCTGGCCATGGCTGGCACACTCACCGCTTGTGGCGGCGGTGGATCTTCCTCAGGTGGCGGTACTACTTCCACTGCCAGCACCGGAACTGCAACGCTGACCGGCAATATCACTGCATTGGGCCGCCAGCAGGTCTCGATGAAATCCGGCCTCGGCATCAGCACTCAACTGGCTTATCTCGCTGGCCAGCAATTGTTTGCCGGCTCAGCGTTGCAGGCCATGGACTGTACTTCCATCACGGCTTCGGTCGGCGAGGTATCCTCCCAGGTCAACAGTAGTTGTAACTTCACGTTAACCGGTTTACCTGCAGGCAATCAGAATCTGCAGTTATCCTCACCGACAAGCAACGCCTCCATTCCGGTTGTGCTCGGTGATCGCCACACCACACGTTTGAATAATATTCAAATGGCTGGAAATGCCGCCACTTCATCGAGCCACACTGTGATCAATGACGATACCGGCGAAACCCATCAGGAAGCTGGCGAACGCAATGACAACAATGGCAGCAGTGGCAGCAACGACAGCAGCCATAGCAATGACAACAGTGGCAGCAATGACAGCAATCATGTCAACGACAGCAACGGCAATGAAGGCGCAAATGACAATAACGGTAACGAAGGTGGCGAAGGCAGTAATGACTGTACTGCAACTTCCACCGGCTGTGTACATGTCTAACTAGCTGGAAATGCTGCGTGTTACAACGCGCAGCAAGATCTCTCTAACCCCCCTAATTACGCGCAGGCTTGTCCTGCGCTTTTTTTTGAATGCGATACTGTCAGGAATTCAAGCTAGTCAGGAGACAATCCTGCGTCAGGGGGAATTGCAGTGAAATCCCTGGTGATCAGATTTCCAGCAAAAACTGCTGCTATACTGTCATTGACTTTTGAGTCACTGCGTCCAGGAATTCACTACGCCATAGGTTTACCCACAGCTACAATCTACGAACGCTGTTACAGGGACTCAAGCTGTGTGTTTCAATGGTAAGCCAGAATATTGTTATCCAGTCAGACATAACAGCCCTTCACAAAAGCATCCAGGAGTAATCAATATGCCTTATTTTATTTACAAAATTCAATCAGGCCCTACTGACCTGGTCAAGAATCTGGAAAAATTACAACAATTCGACGACTTTCGGGAAGCCAAGACCTATGCCCGTGGTTTGCGGGCCAAACAAACTGCGGATGATCATAGCCAGATCAAGGTCACATTTGCATCCAATCAATTGCAGGCAGAAGAAGAATTACTGGAGAAGCGAGAGGCTCCAATTCTGCGGGAGTGGGAAAAATGATACCATCACGAAATACCACTGCTGCAAGACCGGTTCAGTATTTACTGCGAAAATATCAGTAGCTCCGTTAACACTGCCACAA
Source organism: uncultured Gammaproteobacteria bacterium (assembly GCA_964614335.1). GTDB lineage: Bacteria > Pseudomonadota > Gammaproteobacteria > Arenicellales > DRJH01 > DRJH01. The sequence continues at coordinate 5,818 of CAZTLH010000071.1, read as the reverse complement.
ATCCAGGGGTTCATGATCCTGACCGGATAGGCAACGAAAATATTTTCTGCCTGGATTTAAATGCTGTTATATCCTTGATTTCAGATCCGATCAACGAGTCAACAGCCCCGGTACTCTGGCCTGCCGTGCTCTGCTTACCCGCATGCAACACAAGCAGACTGGCTGACTTTTTAGCTTCGAGCACAGCCTCCCGATATAATATTTTGAGTGAATTCAAGTCGAGTTGCTGCAATTGATTTGTCATTTGCCGACGGGAGTTGAAATTTTCCAGCTCATCATCGATTTCCCGCCAATAACGCGCTGAGCGGGTCCGGAGATTTTTCTCCTCTTCATTGAACTGTGAAATCAAAGCCTGTTTATGAGTAGCAAAACGCTGCACTGACATATTTTCCAGGTTTTTTTCGAAGCCACGTAAAAAGCCCTGCATTCGTTTGGCCAATTCAATGGCTGACACGGCCGGCGATTCAATTACCAGCGCCAAACCCGGATAATTGAGCATCGGCATACCGGTGGCAAACACCACATAGCCCAATTGCTGTTCTGTCCGTAACTGCCGATAAAATGGTGATGACATGATTTGCCCCAACAAGGCAAATTGGGCCCGCTGTTTCCAGCTTTTATTCCAGCCCTGAAAATACAATACTGTCGCGGCATCCGGGTGGGTGGTAGCCAAAATTCGTTCAAAATGCTGACCGCGTGGCATGTCGATGACATCGGCAGCCGGTACAGCAGTACTCGAAGCAGGTAATTGTAAATGCCGCTGCAATAGTTGCACACGTTCTTTGGTCTGCCGGGCACTGACATTACCATGAGACAAAACCACCACTTCAGTCTTATTCCATAGCTTGGGTAAGAATTTCCGGATGTCTCCAGGTTTAATGGTTTGTAGTGCGTGTATTTTCTCGTCATCCGTCCACAACCGCTTGATCAACAGGGTTCGTACTTCACTCATGGCACGCACATAGGGTTTGCGCTGTATATTGTTACGTAACTCATCAAGCAGGGCATTTTTCAAGACTGCAAAACGAGAATTGGACAATATGGGCTGGTGCAAGGCATCGGCAATGGCCCGGAGCAATAGAGATTGCTTGTCACTATAGCCGCCCAGGCGCACGGTTATACCGCGGATATGCCGGTACAGATCATAACGCAAGCCCGCCAATCCGGCATTGTAGGCGTATTGATTGAGCTGATCCTTGACCAAACGAACAAACAATTCCGTCAATAGGGTATGACGTGGGCTGTCATTGGCTGCCAGTGAACGAATACTGAAATAAAAGCTGGAGCGTGGGGCCTTGAATTCAACATCAGTTTGGTGCCACACCTGCCAGCCAGATAGTGAGGGCAAGCGTGTGGGTATGGACGAACTCTTGTCAGCTGAAACCAGTTGCAGTTTTTCCGGGATAAAGGCATTTGGCCGTGGCAGGCTCAAATCAGAAGCTTCAACTGCAGCCATCTTCCAACGGGCCAATATGGCCGGATCCGGTTTGCTACGCTGATATGCCGTCGCATACCAGGGTGTTTTCAGCATGCTTTGATACTCAGGCGCCATCACCGTAATGAGGGCATTCTCCGGCTGTAAATACGCCAAGAGACGTTTGGTCAGTGCAGGATCAAATCCCTGCATCAGCCACGGCCAGACAAGGACATCCTGGATTGGTATATCCTGCATATTTTGTGCTGCACTGCGAACTGTAGCCTGGGCATCGGACTGGGTCTTGAAGCGAAATTGCAAGGCAGTAAGTTTTGACTGTTCCGCGTAGACCCAGGATTGAATTCCCTGCATTTTTATCAGTTGAATCGCCTGAAATAACAATGCAAGGACGTCATCCTGATGTTCCAGACCGGCACGTGTCAACCCGATATTGACATCAAAAGTACTTTCGTTTTCCTTTCCGGCACCTCCACCGGCACTCAGGGAACGTGCCCAGCCCTTTTGCTTCAGAACAGACAACAGACTGCCGGCACCCTCATGCCCCAATAACTCGCCGACGATATGCATCGGCTTGCTGCGATAATAGGGCAAGAGGGCGGGGATCGGAAACATCACTCCCAATGAGCGCTTGTCTCGCAGTGCCTGTACCTGTAAACGTAACGGCAGCGTACCCGAAGTAAATAGCGGTACAGAAGTCACTGAACGACTCGTCTTGTTGTCGGGTATGGCACTGAACAATTGCTTGACCCAGGCTTGCAGCGTCGGAAGATCTTCGCGGCCCAAAACGACCAGGGTCATGATATTAGCCGAATAATGACGCTGGTAAAATCGCAATAATGCCTGTCTGGCTGTCTCATCCGGCTTATCGGCCAGGGTCTCAAGATTACCCACCGAAAACTTCGACCACGGATGTACCGGATTCATGACCTGACGCACTGCGCTCATACGCCGCCTGCCAGTACTCTGGCTACGGCTGTGAAATTCAGAATTTATAGCGTTTTTTTCTCTTTCTACAAATTTAGCTGTAAACAGTGGAGCAATAAAGAACTGGCTAAAACGCTCGAGCGCTGGACGCAGGACTTCCGGATTAATATCGAAGAAATAGTTGGTATTGGCATCGGCGGTATAAGCATTATCGGAGCCACCATTACGGGTGATAAAGGCCTGATATTCACCGGTCTCCGGAAACTTTCTGGTGCCCAGAAACAACATGTGTTCGAGAAAATGAGCCAAACCTGGCCAACGCGCGGGATCACTGCTACTGCCAATTCCGACATCCAGTGCTGCAGCTGCCTTGTCCGTTTTGGGGTCAGAAATCAGTAGCACCTGTAGGCCGTTGGTTAACTGCAAATTCTTGTAAAGACGACGATCGTTAGGACTTTTTGTAATATCGGCAGCCATCACATTGGACAGAACCAGCATCATCAAGACCCAAAACAAAATATGACGACCAGAATTATTGATTAAAAGCATGAATTTCGACTCTATGACAATACGGTTATTGTTATCGATCACAAAAGACTTCACTGTGGGTCACAAAGGATGGCAACAAAGCCTGCATGACTGGCAGATAACGATCAGACAGCAGAATATTCAGTTTGTTCATTAAAGATGGATATTGGAGATAAAAGGACCCCGGTCAGTACTTTTAATCGTTCACCAGATCCTTGGATTGGCATGCTACCATGAAGATGGGAGTTATTGCGTGTTTTCAGGTGCGCCCACAGGTAACTCACAATCAGGGCCTTGTTGACTGATTGCGGGTCATTTTGCCCTATAGACCGCGAGCAAGAAAACAACGATTGAATCCCTGACGGGAGTCGAACCTTGTGGTCATATTGTCAGGGCTCCCGCCAGGAACTTGAACCACTGGATTTGTCGGCTGTTTTAGAGCGTCTCATGCCGCCCTGCGGTACCCAATCATAGAGTAACGAAATCAAACACTTATAATTTTGTTACTCAAGAGTCAGCTGGACATTTATGGCCATCGAACGAGAAAACAGTCAACAAATTCAGAGCTAGCGGGAGCTCCTGTCATATTGTCAGCAGGAATTACTGCCATTAATAGATAACTCACCGTCAACGGAACAAGGCATTCAATGCGTTTATTTCGTCTTAACAAACACTGGATTAGCCTGTATCAAGGCAAAGATTTGCCTGGTGATCTGGTTGCCGGTCTGGTAGTGGCCATCATGCTGGTACCACAGAGTATGGCGTATGCCTCAATTGCTGGATTACCGCCACAAGTCGGTCTCTACGCCTGTATCTTGCCATTGATCCTGTATGGATTAAGTGGCAGCAGCAACGTACTCTCTGTAGGCCCCGTTGCCATGGTCTCATTGCTGGTGGCAGCCGGTCTTGAACCCATGGTGGAATCTTTCGGGTTTGTCCCGGGCACAGCGGAGTATTTATCACGTTATCTGGAAATGACATTGTTACTGGCGATGATGGTGGGTTTGATCCAGATCGTCATGGGTTTATTGCGCCTCGGATTGTTGGTCAACTATCTCAGTCATACCATGCTGGCAGGATTTACCAGTGCCGGCGCATTAATTATAATCGCCTCGCAATTACCCGCACTGTTAGGGCTGTCTGTACCACATTTTGACCAGACCTACCAAAGTCTTTTCTTCATATTCACCCATACAAAAGAATCAAATCTCGTGACCACGGCTATCGGTCTGAGTGCGCTGGTGATATTACTATATTTTCGCACCGCCATGGCACAACGACTACGATCCTGGGGGTTATCTGAACGTCTGGTGCTGCCATTCAGTAAAGCTGCCCCATTACTTGTGGTGCTGATCGGAATCATACTGGCCTGGTGGCTGCACCTTGATCGTACTGCCAATGTTAACATCGTTGGTAGTGTTCCGGCAGGACTACCAAATTTATCCATACCACCTTTACAACATCTGGATTGGTGGGAACCACTGTTTACCGGCGCGCTGGCCATCAGTTTTATTGGATTTATGGAAAGTTATTCCGTAGCCAAATCGCTGGCGAGCAAAAGACGTGAACGTATTCACCCAAATCGCGAGCTGGTCGCTCTGGGTATCGCCAATATTGGCAGCTCTTTGACAGGAGGTTACCCGGTCACCGGTTCATTCAGTCGCTCTGCAGTCAATCACGCCGCGGGTGCACATACTGGTCTGGCCTCGATGATTACGGCCCTGCTCATCATCTGCACGGTATTATTTTTAACTCCGGTATTTTATTACTTGCCACACTCGATATTGGCGGCAATTATCATCGCCGCTGCGACAGGCCTCATAGACCTGGAGACACTGCAGCAAGCGTGGCTTTTTCGTAAAATCGATGCGGCGGAAGTACTCATTACATTCGCCTCAGTCCTGATATTCGGCATCAAAATTGGCCTGTTGGTCGGTCTGGCGCTGCCAAATTTACTGTTTTTATGGCGTACCAACCGACCCCATTTCGCCATTGTAGGACGATTAGGAAAAACCGAGAGTTATCGAAACGAGGATTACCACCAGGTGAAAACCTATATTCATGTCCTGACCATACGTATCGATGAAAATCTGTGCTTTGCCAACAGTAAATTTCTGGAGGAGACTGTATTGCGTCTGGCCACCAACAGACCGTATATACGCCATCTGGTACTGATCTGTATTGCCATCAATTTTATCGACAGCAGCGCACTGGAAACACTAAAAATTATCAAAAAAGAGCTCGATGAAATGGGTGTTAAATTTTATCTGACTGAAATCAAGGACCAGGTGCGTATTGGCTTGGAACAGGCCGGCTTTATCGACAGGATCGGTCGTGATCGGGTCTATATCAGTACCCATGAATTAATGGTGAAGCTGGATTCTGTATAAAGAAAAGCCCCGTCAGATGATCTGACGGGGCTTTTCGGTATAAATGCCTGGCAGTGTCCTACTTTCACACAGGGAGACCCCGCACTATCATCGGCGCTAAGTGTTTTCACTTCCGAGTTCGGGATGGGATCGGGTGGTACCCACTCGCTATTGCCACCAGGCAAGCTTGTTGTGCTGCTGCAACGCAACAACACGAATCAGGAAAGTTGAAACCGTCGGTGTACAAATACATCTTGCTTCGTTGCCATTCTCAACCACTATACTCTGGCACATATAATCGATATATAACATCCACCATAAATACTTGGGTGTTATATGATCAAGCCTCACGGCCTATTAGTACAGGTTAGCTTCACACATTACTGTGCTTCCACACCCTGCCTATCAACGTCGTAGTCTTCGACGTGCCTTTAGAGATCGCAAGGATCTAGGGAGACCTAATCTTGAGGGGGGCTTCCCGCTTAGATGCTTTCAGCGGTTATCCTTTCCGTACATAGCTACCCAGCAATGCCACTGGCGTGACAACTGGAACACCAGAGGT
>CAZTLH010000070.1:0-10210 GCA_964614335.1 uncultured Gammaproteobacteria bacterium | reverse complement strand
TCTTGACATAACTGCAGTATACAATGTATAACACTACAATTCTAGACCTGACCCCATTATATGAAAATGGAAAAATATTGTGATTTCACTGAGGCTGACCTGGTTCAGGTTCGCGAATTATTGCGTTCCCGCTATCAGGAAGAAATCGAAGTGCATTTGGCTGATAGCGAGATCCATATCGATCCGGACCAGCAAACAGGTAGAGAGTGCCCGACGCTGTACTGGAAAGCGCGGGATTGTCATCATGTGGTCATGAAAACGGCTGAATTTGAATATCGCTGCCAGTTTTTTTACGACCCTGGTGATCAGTACAGTACCGGGATTGCTGTTTATGATGACTTGCTGGAATGTGTTTCCGATTTGTTAAAGGTGCAGTCAGACCATGAACGTGAGCGTAATGGTGCCAAATCTGGTGTTACCGGTGCCGATTTGCATTAAACAGGCTTGTCCTGTGGTTTGCGGACACTGTAGTAGCTCAATTATCAGAAAATCAAAAGTCTAAGACTTCAGCCTCTAATAGACACCACCTTTATCCACTTTAGTTTGAGAAATCGGTGGTTCCGCCAGCTGCCAGGGTCCTGGCCTGTCCGATCCAGTCATCCCGACTGACGCGACCGCTGAAGTTGCCCAGCTGCTGGTCGACCCAGGCAATCTCTTGATCTCCCCAGGCTGCGATTTGGTCAAAATGATAGAACCCAAGACCATTGAGCACCGTTTCGAGTTTTGGGCCCACGCCTTTGATTTTCTTCAGATCATCCGCCTGACCGTTGCGTGGCTCACTCAGAATCTCTGGACTGGTCACGGTCTCAGCTGTGGAGGCTTCCGGAGCAGACTCGTCGGGCGCTGGCGTCACAATCGACTCCCCGGACACGGGGTTTGTAGCCGCCGGTGCTGGTGTCGAAGCCGATGATGATGCAGCAGGAAACTCAGAGGCTGCGGTAGATTTGATTGCACTTGCCGGAGCCGGTGTGTTGACCGTAGTCGTAGATGCCTCGTGTGGTCTGGTATTACAGAATAAAAAGATGATCAGGAAACCGGCAACTACAACCAAAACCAGGCCCCAGAACAAAGCTCCGAAAAAGCCATAATCTTTTGCTGACATCAGATAGATCATCGTCAACAGACCAAGAATTCCGGCAGTGATCCAGCTGTTCTTTTGACAATTATGCATGTTGTTCTCCATGGTTTGTGTTTTCAGTAGCTACTGCTTTTTTCGTGTCTAGAAATATCGTCCACCCTTTAGCCAGAGATCAACCGAACTTCCAGTGTCTCACCACAGCCTAGAGACAAATGCCTGGGCACAATTACCGATTTCCGCTGTGATGCATTTCGGTTAACCAGCTTCCAACACGAAATCAGGGTACAGAATTAGCTATATAAAACACTATTAACACAGGATTATAATATAAGCCTTGTCTGTAAAAGTCCAGCACTAGAAATCCTCGTATGATCAACAACTTTACACATGAGTTACGTTTCTCAGGCCGAAAATATAGTGCTAATCCCAACTGACGTGCTTCTGATCATCAGCCGGAGCCACTTCATGACTCGTCGGTCTGATGCGTAGCCTCGCCAGGTTTTTTGGAGCTCCCTCCAGCCTTAAATTCACTCGCTTTTTTCCAGGTCGATGGCCATTGGGACAACTGGATCTTTAGAAAAATTCTATGTGGATGACTTTGTTGCTCTATTATAGGGTGCCGCAGGGCGGAATGAGGCGCTCTAAAACAGCCAACACATCCCGTCTTTCATCATTGTAGCCACAGCTGTCATTCCCGCGAAGGCGGGAATCCAGAAGATCCGGTCGATAGAGCAAATCCTTGGGTGATGATAGTTTTACCATTGTGGGTTATGCAATGAACTTGATTTCCTGTGAAAATTACTGGAGAAACCATCGCTTGGCGCAAGGGCGTGGATTCCCGCATTCGCGGGAATGACAGTGGTATTGACACGTATCAGACAGACGATCTGTCGTGGATCTCCGCCTGCGCGGGGATGACAGTAGAAGAAATACGGTGATGACGGTAGGAGAAATACAGGGATGACAGTAGATAAAGCGCGAGGATGGTGATGGGACAGACGGGAGGATGATGATGAAAGTCCCTCAAGGATTATGACAGGCGTTTTATCGATCCTGTTGAGTAACAAAATCATAAGTGATAGATTTTGTTATTCTATGATTGGTTGCTGCAAGGCGGTATGTGGCGCTCAAAAGTTGCCGACAAATTCCGCGTTTCATAATCATGGCGGGAGCTCTTGTCAGAATTTCGTTGTGTTTGAGCAAAAAAGCAACTTGTTCTTGTCTAAATCAGGCCCAGAGACATTTTCGCTTTTATTCGTCCAATGAAATCAGGTTAGAATATCGGCATCAATAGGCTTGGTAACGTTGACATGAACCCGGATGGTGATGTGATATTTGGTGTTTTCGCAACAATATCATGACCTGGGATGCCCGTATTGAATTGCCGTTGTTAGGAGAGCCGTACAGGGTGTAGTCGGTCAGCTCCCAGATGGGCAGATGATTTTCGAAATCCGGGTGAGTCTGCCATGATAGGTACCCTGCCTGAGTAGCACGATAAAATCGAGGGATGGAGAGTAGATGAGTGAACTGAAAAATGCGTTTTATGCCCAATCCGGTGGAGTTACGGCAGTCATTAATGCCTCGGCCTGCGGTCTGATTGAGACTGCACGTCGCCACCAGGACAAGATCGGCAAAGTCTATGCGGGACGTGACGGGATTATTGGTGCCTTGACCGAGGATTTGATCGACACCAGTCAGGAAACCGAGGCCGCCATCGGAGCCCTGCGTTATACACCGTCAGGAGCGTTTGGATCCTGTCGTTATAAATTAAAGAGTCTGGAGCAGAATCGTCGTGAGTACGAACGCTTGATCGAGGTTTTTTCGGCCCATAATATCGGTTATTTTTTCTATAACGGTGGTGGAGATTCTGCCGATACCTGTCTCAAGATCTCGCAGTTGTCACAGACCATGGATTATCCGTTGCAGGCCGTACATGTGCCGAAAACGGTGGACAATGACCTGCCTATTACCGACAACTGCCCGGGTTTTGGTTCCGTGGCCAAATACATCGCCGTTTCGACCCGTGAAGCTTCGATGGATGTCGCCAGCATGGCCCGAACCTCAACCAAGGTTTTCGTGCTCGAAGTCATGGGCCGACATGCAGGCTGGATTGCCGCAGCAGGCGGTTTGGCCTCGAGCGTGGATTTCGACATACCGGTACTCATTCTGTTTCCTGAAGTGATCTTTGATCGTCCCCGCTTTATCCAGACAGTGAAGGAAAAAGTGGCGCAATACGGCTATGTCAGTGTCGTGGTTTCCGAAGGTGTCAGTGGCCCGGATGGGCGCTTTCTCGCCGACCAGGGTTTGGTCGATGCCTTTGGACACGCCCAGCTCGGCGGTGTGGCGCCGGTTGTGGCAAATATGATCAAAGAGGATCTGGGTCTGAAATACCATTGGGCCGTGGCCGATTACATGCAGCGTGCGGCCCGTCATGTGGCGTCCAAAACCGATGTCGAGCATGCCTATGCCGTGGGTTGTGCGGCTGTTGATTATGTGATGGCCGGAAAAAATGCGGTCATGCCGGCCATCATCCGTACCTCAGAGAATCCCTATCGCTGGGAGGTCGGGGAAGCGAATCTGGCGGATGTGGCCAATGTAGAGAAAAAAATGCCGGCTAATTTTATCAGTGAGGATGGGTTTGGTATCACCGCACCCTGTCGTGAATACCTGCAACCATTGATCATGGGCGAGGACTATCCGCCGTACCACAACGGTTTGCCGTCATATGTTCGTTTGCAGAATATTGCGGTAGCGAAGAAACTGCAAGACAGTTTCGCCCTGTAACCGCAGGCAGCACGAATATGACTGTAGACCGGGCCCGCGAACTATTAACGGTACAAGCCGATTTTGGTGGTTTTTACAATCGGAATGCGGCCAAATTAATCCTTCAGGAAGTGGATCGGGAACATGGTCAGGCGGCGGTCGACCGCCTGATTCAGGAACTTGGCCTGGAAGCAATTTTTCATTTCAAACCGGGGACAACCTTTAAATCTCCGGTATGAGACCCGGCTAGGAGACTGTCCGAGAATAGGAGCCGTTGCGAGGGGAAGCCATTTTGAGGCCATTATTTCGATCATTTGAGGCGAATAGTCATTCTATTTAACGAAAATGAGCGTAAAAATGGACCAAAAGGGCTTTTCCGCAGTAGGTTCTCTATTCTCGGACAGGCTCCTAGAGGCTGTAGGCATCACCCACGGTCCGCGTATAATGCGCTCCATTCGATTACTGACACAAACAGGAAAGACACCATTGGATTTTCAGTCACTCATTTTTTCGCTGCAGCAGTATTGGGCCAGGCAAGGTTGCGTGGTGTTGCAGCCCTACGATATGGAAGTTGGTGCCGGGACATTTCATACCGCGACATTTCTTGGTGCGATCGGGCCGGAACCCCTGCGTGCCGCCTATGTGCAGCCGAGTCGGCGCCCTACAGATGGCCGCTATGGTGAAAACCCCAATCGTCTGCAACATTATTTTCAGTTTCAGGTGGTGCTGAAACCTTCGCCAGACGCCATACAGGAACTGTACCTGGGGTCTTTACAGGCGGTTGGTGTCGATTTTTTACGCAATGACATCCGTTTTGTCGAAGATAACTGGGAATCGCCGACACTGGGAGCCTGGGGTTTGGGTTGGGAAGTGTGGCTCAATGGCATGGAAGTCAGCCAGTTTACCTATTTTCAGCAGGTCGGTGGTCTCGAATGCAGACCGGTCATGGGTGAAATCACCTATGGCCTGGAGCGTATCGCCATGGTTTTGCAGGGTGTTGACAGTGTGTATGAGCTGCACTGGAATGAGGAGATCTCCTATGGAGATCTTTTCCTGCAGAATGAGCGCGAGTCTTCTGCCTATAATTTTGAACAGGCGGATGTGAAGGAATTATTGCATCAATTTGATGTGTGTGAACAGGTTTGCGAGCAACTGGTGACAGCAGCCCTGTCGATACCGGCGTATGAACAGGTCCTCAAGGCATCCCACACCTTCAATCTGCTGGATGCCCGCCACGCCATCAGTGTGACCGAGCGAGCCCGTTATATTGGACGGGTACGCGGTTTGGCCAGACAGGTTGCACAGGCCTATTACGAGTCCCGGGAGCGGCTGGGATTCCCCGGCCTGAAAAGCAACCGGAGGGCCTCCTCATGAAGGCCTGTAAACCCCTGTTGTTTGAGCTGGGAACCGAGGAGTTACCACCAAAAAACCTGCAACAGCTGGCCACAACCCTGGCAGAGCAACTGCAGCGGCTATTAATAGAACAGCAATTATTGCCTGAGCAGGCTGCTGCGGCACAGTGGTATGCGACACCACGTCGTCTGGCTGTACTGTTACCGGCAGTACGCAGCAAACAACCGGCCATCCTCAGTGAGCGGCGCGGGCCGGCTGTGGCGGCCGCCTTTACTGCCGATGGCCAGCCCAGTCCTGCGGCCCTGGGTTTTGCCCGTTCCTGCGGGGTGGAGGTGACTGCGCTGCAACGGCTGGTTACGGCCAAGGGCGAATGGCTGGTCGATCGAAAAAAACAGCCGGGCAAAAAAGCCGGCGACCTGATTCCGGAAGCCATTGCCACGGCCTTGAAAAAGTTACCCATTGCCCGACGGATGCGCTGGGGTGAGGGTGAGGCCGAATTTATCCGCCCGGTACACTGGGTTGTGCTATTGCATGGCAAGACTGTCATCAAAAGTGAATTTTATGGGGTAAAAACCGGTCGCAAGACCTATGGTCACCGGTTTCATTACCCGCAGGCGATCCGGCTGGAGTATCCGGATGCGTATCTTGCGAATCTGTACAAACCGGGCAAGGTCGTGGCGGATTTTAACGCGCGCCGTGAAAGCATTCAAAAACAGGTTCGCAAACTGGCGGCTGCAACGACCGGTCAGGCCGTGGTCGAGAAGGCATTGCTGGATGAAGTGACAGGTCTGGTAGAGTGGCCCAGGGCCATACTCGGTGAATTCGACCCCCAATTTCTGGAAGTGCCGGCCGAAGCACTGGTGTCAGCGATGGCGGATCACCAGAAATATTTTCATCTCATCGATGACAACGGTCAGTTATTGCCTGCCTTTATCACCATCAGTAATATCCAAACCCGTGCTGCCACACAGATCCGGCTTGGTAACCAACGGGTATTGCGTGCACGATTATCCGATGCCCGATTCTTTTGGGAGACCGACCGCAAGCACAGCCTGGCTTCGTTGTATCCCACGCTGGGCAGCTTGTTGTTTCATCACAGACTCGGTTCAGTACAGGATAAAAGCAAACGTATGCAGCAACTTGCTGCCAGTATCGCGGCCAGTCTGGGAGTCGATAAAGCATTGTGTGAGCGTGCTGCGTTGCTGGCAAAATGTGACCTGAATACCGAAATGGTGGGTGAATTTCCGGATTTACAGGGCATTATGGGGCGTTATTATGCCCTCGCGGATGGTGAGCCCAGTACTGTCGCGGAAGCGATTTCCGGTCACTACCTGCCACGTCACGCCGGGGATGCCATTCCTGAAACCAGGATCGGGCAAGTGGTTGCGATTGCGGACAAGCTCGACAGCCTGGCCGGTTTGTTTGCAGCCGGAGAGCTCCCAACCGGTGACAAGGACCCCTATGCCCTGCGTCGCGCCGCGTTGGGGCTGTTACGGATTCTCACTGAAGGCGGGCTGGAACTCGATCTGGCGACACTCTTGGCCAGCGCCGCGAAGGCTTACGGCGAACAGGTCAAAGAGGGGCAGGCCAATGCCGGGAAGGACATTGTGATCAGCCCAAAAGTCCAGGCACAGGTGCTGCGTTTCATCGAGGATCGTTATCTGGCCCTGTATAGCGCCGAAGGTTATCCGGGTGATGCCATTGCAGCCGTGTTGGCATGTCATGTCCACAAGCCGGTGGATTTTGTCCGTCGATTGCAGGCTGTTCATGTCTTTCGACAACGACCGGAAGCTGCGGCTCTGGCTGCAGCCAATAAACGGATCGCCAATATCCTGAAAAAGACCACGATCCCCGAAAGTGCAGTGCAAAAAATGCTGCTCCAGGAGCCTGCTGAACAGCAACTGCATCAGGCTTTGACCCAAATACAGCAACAGGTTGCCCCTTTGTTGGCCACAGGTGCGTATGTTGAGGTACTGGAAAAGCTGGCCGGCTTGCGGGAAGTGGTAGACCGTTTTTTCGATGAGGTTATGGTGATGGTTGATGATGAGGTGATCCGTGATAACCGTCTGGCCTTGTTACAACAACTGGCCGGGTTGTTTCTGCAGGTTGCTGATATCACGCATTTGCGGATCGATAAATCATGACGGTGACCATCTATCAGTATCCGGGTTGCAGCAGTTGTCGCAAGGCCCTGAAGTTTTTACAGCAACACGGTGTTGTTTATGACAGTATCGATATCTCGCTCCATCCACCCACCCGTGAACAACTTCTGACGATGCTCAACGCCTGTGATGGCCAGGTAAAAAAGTTGTTCAATACATCAGGCCAGCAATATCGGCAATTGGGTTTGAAAGATCGTTTACCTCGATTGTCGGAGGATGAGGCACTGATCCTGCTGTCTAGTAATGGTATGCTGGTGAAACGCCCTTTCGTACTCTGGCCTGGTGGTGCATTGCTGGGGTATAAAGAGCCGCTATGGCAACAGCAATTACAATTTCTGACAGCAAACTCCCGGTGAAAAAGGTGAAACAAACGGAACAAACCTATGCTGCAATGCAGGCAGCAGTTCAGGCCTTTCATGACAAGCATGCCTTGCGTCAGAAGGGTGGTGAAGATATGCCTTATCGGGTCGCCTTGATGGCAGAAGAGCTGGGGGAAATCTCGGCCTGTATCACCAAGGGCAGACCACAGCCTGAACTGGCAGAAGAATGTGCCGATTTGCTCATCCTGCTGCTGGGCACGGCGATCGCCGGCGATTTTAATTTGCAGCAGGCATTCTGGGATAAGATGAAAAAACTCGAACGTCGAACAAGTCGTATGATTAATGGCCGGATTCGGGTGTCGGAGTTTACTGATTCATGAAACTATTGATACTGGATCGTGACGGGGTCATCAACGCGGATTCTGATGAGTACATCAAAACACCGGAAGAATGGCAGCCGTTATCCTGCAGTCTGGAGGCAATCGCCAGACTCTGTCGCAATGATTATAAAATTATTGTGACCACCAACCAGTCGGGGATTGCGCGTGGCTTGTTTGATATGAGTATGCTGAACAAAATCAATAACCGAATGCTAACCCAGGTGCGACAAAAAGGTGGTGATATCTCGGCGGTACTGTTTTGTCCGCATGGGCCTGACGATGGCTGCAACTGTCGCAAACCCCTGCCGGGGATGTTCAATGAGCTGGCGACGAGAATGAAGACCAGTCTGCTGGGTGTCCCTGCCGTGGGTGATTCGCTCCGGGATTTGCAGGCGGCGCGGGCTGCCAGGGCTTTTCCGGTGCTGGTGCGCACCGGCAAGGGCGAGCAAACCATGCTTAACCGTGAACAGGAATGGCTGGCGCAGGTGCCGGTTTTTGATGACCTGGCACACTTCGCCGACGCCCTGTTACAGGGAGAACTTGCTCAGCGTATCGAGGAGTTTGTCGATCATAGTTCAGGTGCAGACGGTTAAAAAGTCAATGCAGGCACTGCGGTCATTGCTGTTTTTGCTGCTGCAGATTATCACCGCCATTCCGTTCAGCCTGATGGCAGTATTGGTTTGGGGCTTGCCGGCCCGACCCAGATCCCGAATCATCGGCTCTTGGGCGCATGTCATCGTCTGGCTGCTGGGCAAAATCTGCAAGCTGTACTACCGGGTGGAAGGGGGTGCACAACTGCCGGAACGTGCAGTGCTGATCTCCAATCACCAGTCGGCCTGGGAGACGATTGCCTTTCAGGTCATCTTCCCCCCCCAGGCCTGGGTATTAAAACGTGAATTGTTGTGGATACCACTATTCGGCTGGGGTCTGGCGGCTACGGTACCGATTGCCATCGATCGCAGCAGCCCCCGCAAGGCATTGCAAAAGGTTGTCAGTGAGGGTCAGGCGCGTCTGGATGGCGGGCGCTGGGTGGTGGTTTTCCCCGAAGGCACCCGGATCACTCCCGGGATCGTGAGCAAATACAATCCTGGTGGTGCCTTGCTGGCAGTCAAGGCGGGTGTTCCCATTGTGCCGGTGGCCCATAATGCCGGTGTTTTCTGGCCGCGACGTGGTTTTCTGAAACACCCCGGTTGTATCGATGTGGTGATCGGTGAGCCGATAGCCACCGCCGGTCGCAAGGCGAAAGAGGTTAATTTGCAGGTGGAACAGTGGATCCGTCAGCAGCAGGAACGGCTGCCGGGTCTGCAGGCTTCGGATTAGCCATTTTGCTTGCAGTTGGTGAGGGGTTTTTGTCGACCGGATTATGACACATGGATTCGATCGGCAGGTCAATCTTGGCGCCGTGAACAGCACTGAGTACAGCGGCACCTTCAGCGGTAATTTGATAGAGCAGATCAGATTCTGCGCCCTGATCCATGGTTTTGCCGGTATCCAGATCCAGTTCCGTATTCGGTTTGAGCAGGATCGGCCCCAATAGAATAGGATCCAGACCATCGGCCACACGGCCATACAGGACCAGTTCGCGTACGGTGAAGATCGGATCGGTGGTGCTGTCGTTACGTTCCCAGGAAAACAGCATCTTGCCGCTGGCATTGCGATTGGTATGGATAATGGCCACACCCTGCCCGCGTCGGCGATCGTGCAGATGCAGCAGACCGCGTTGCATGCTGAAAAATTGCTCAAAACTAAAGTTATCGCGGAGCGTGGTAACATAACGATCCGGCTCAATCAGGAACTGTCGTTGCATCAGACTGTCAAATTCGTCATAGACTACACTGCAGTCAAAATATCCGGCAACGACCGGGTTACTGATCGAGGATAACAGCAGGCTGAGGGCGAAGGGAAAGACTGAATATTTCATGACGGCATTATACGTCAACCATGACTTAAGGCCAGCTTCATATTGACACAGTACTATTTGCGTAGGAGGCTGTCAGAGAATAGGAGCCGTTACGAGGGAAAGCGAATTTGAGGTAGATTTTCTCATGATTTGAGGCGAGGAGTGGCACAGGGATGTGCCGTTTACGGACCTAAGGATGGAATACTCGTTGTATTTAACAAAAATCAGGGGGGAATCTGGCCAAAGCCCGCTTT
>CAZTLH010000069.1:0-10271 GCA_964614335.1 uncultured Gammaproteobacteria bacterium | reverse complement strand
CGACGATGACATGGCGATGGACTGGCTTGAAGATTTGATTCGTACTTACCTGGAGCGTGATGTACCGCAGATGGGTTTTCGCGTACCAGCGGTTAGGCTGCGTCGCTTGTGGACGATGCTGGCGCATTTGCAGGGTGAACCAGTCAACCACGCAAAGCTGGCCGCCAACCTGGAAATTGATGGCAAAACGGTTGCCAATTATATTGATATTCTCACTGATCTATTGCTGGTCAGGCGATTGCAACCCTGGCATACCAATATAAAAAAGCGGCTGGTGAAATCTCCTCGTTATTATATCCGGGATAGCGGCATCCAACACCGGCTACTGGGTATCGACGGTGATGATGCCTTGCTGTCCAATCCTTTGCTGGGCAAAAGCTGGGAAGGCTTTGTGATAGAAAACATTCACTCCATCCTGCCGCCACGCGCTGAAACCTATTATTACCGCACTGCTGCCGGTGCTGAAATTGATTTGGTGATCAGAATCTCATTATCGGAAATATGGGCGGTAGAAATCAAATATGGCATCGCGCCTAAACCGGGCAAGCATTACAGTAAAATATGCAATGATATCGGAGCAACGCAAAAGTATGTCGTTTATGGCGGTGAAGAAGAGTTCCCCATCAGCTCTGATGTATGGATGATTTCCTTGCCGTTACTCATGAATAGATTGCAATCGCTTTAACCAAATCACTGCTGCAATCCGGTTATATTTACTACTGGATCGTTCAACATACCAGGTGACCGTTTTTGTCCTCATGTTTGACATCCAGCGTCCTTTTCAAAATATGGGACGCTCAAAAATACACTGGTATCCGTTGTTTCGAGTTCATCCGCCGGCATGACCCACAAGGAATTGAAGACCCTGTTGGGGCTATTTTTATTGAATCGCTGCATGCTCCGGTGATTGATAACAGCATGATTCCCAATCTGGATAAGTTGATGTGGAAAAACATAGGTAAGCTGGCGCTGTGTCAGGAAAGATTTTCCACTGCTGTTATTAGCCTTGATTGCTCTGTTTTTGATGCGCTCAACCCTCTACCTCCGGATGAAACTTGATTTTCACACAAATTCACCTACAGGCATTCACCCCGACCTGTTTCCCATAATCTGGTTATTAGGTGCAATTGTGGCATTACACTTCATGCATCCTATCTGGTATCACTACTATCTCATGCTATTGTTACCAGTAATCTGGCTCGCGGCATTAGCAGTGGGTCATATCACAAAAAATGAGGACAAAGAGAGCGGCAGAAAGTTCGAGCATTGGTTGTCTCAAGGTATTGGGGTGGTGATCTGGGTGATGATTCTGAGTCTCCCTCTCCATATTGGACAAATAAACTCGCGTCTGAAAAAGGTCGGGTGGAGAATAGATCAACAGGTAATTACCAAAATCCGCAACTATGCCTTACCCTCCTGTCTGATCATTACAGATCGCCCGGTATACCCATTTATTGCAGGCTGCAATACGCCACCAGAACTGACTGTAACCTCTTTAAAACTATTGGAGTCGGGCTTGCAAAGTGCAGGAGCCTATCTCACTGCTATTGACCAATACCAACCGAAAATGGTGCTGCTGGCCCGTTTTAACCATTTAAAGCACAAACTTGGCCCTGCACTGCAGCAGCGTGGATATCACAGGGTATATAAGCAAAAAAATACCTGGCTATACCTTAAAACCGCATAGTGATCCAAAGAATTGTTAATCAGCGATCTGAGTGTGGCCAATTCCTCAACCAGCCGTTAAAATAGCGACCCCCGAAGCCTCCGGTAACCCTACATGAATCGTCCCAGTCAACGTGCGTACGACCAGCTGCGCCAGATTTCACTGCAACGTCACTACACCCGTCATGCCGAAGGCTCCGTCCTGGCTTCATTCGGCGATACCCGGGTGTTGTGCAATGCCACGGTGGAAGAAAAGGTCCCGCCATTCTTACGTGGCAAGGGCAGGGGCTGGATCACGGCCGAGTATGGCATGTTGCCACGGGCAACCAACAGCCGTACCGCTCGTGAAGCCACCCGTGGCAAACAGTCCGGTCGCACACTGGAAATCCAGCGGCTGATTGGGCGTTCCCTGCGTCAAGCTGTTGATCTGAAGGCCCTTGGTGAGCGTTGTATTCGTTTTGACTGCGATGTGCTGCAAGCCGATGGCGGCACCCGCACGGCCTCCATCACTGGCGGTTTCGTCGCCCTGGCCGATGCCATTTGTGGATTACGAAAGTCCGGGGCCCTGAAAACCAACCCGCTGCGACACCAGATCGCGGCCATCTCGGTCGGCCTCTATGCCGGCGAGCCGGTGCTGGATCTGGACTACGCGGAAGACAGCAATGCCCAGACCGACATGAATATTGTCATGAATGATGCTCCGGGGTTTGTCGAAATCCAGGGCACCGGGGAAGAGGCGGCATTTTCCCATGATGAACTCCTGGCCATGACTGCACTGGCCAGTAAAGGCATCGAACAGCTCTTTGCCCTGCAACGCGAGGTACTGGGTGCCGACCTGTTGCTGGATCGGCCATGATCGCAGCAGTATCACAACCCCTGGTGCTGGCCACAGGCAATGCCGGCAAACTCCGTGAAGTGCAGGCCCTGTTACAGCCGCTGGGTTATGTTCTACAGCCACAGTCAGACTTTAAAGTCACCGAGGCAGATGAAAACGGTCTGAGCTTTGTCGAAAATGCCCTGATCAAGGCCCGCAATGCGGCCGCACAAAGCGGTCTGCCAGCGCTGGCGGATGACTCCGGTCTACTGGTCGATGCCCTGGGTGGTGCACCTGGGATTCATTCTGCCCGCTATGCCGGCGGCGGTGGCGATGCCGCCAATAATGTCCGTCTGCTGGCAGCCCTGGCGGGCCTGCCAAAAGAGCAGCGAACGGCCCATTTTCAGTGTGTTATGGTGTATGTCGCAACCCCGGCCGACCCCACACCGATGATCGCCCAGGGCTGCTGGCTGGGCCACATTTTGAGCGCTCCACTCGGCAGCAATGGTTTTGGCTATGACCCGCTGTTCTGGGTCGAATCCGAGCAAAAAACCGCTGCCCAGTTACCGGCAGCCCGAAAAAACCAGCTCAGTCATCGTGGCCAGGCCTTGCGCCAAATGACCGAACTGCTGGCTGTGCATCAGCCAGGTGCCAATCTTTCTTGATCCAACAGGAGTCCTGTGATGCCACAAATTGTTCTGGTTCGACATGGCCAAAGCCTCTGGAATCAGCAAAACCGTTTCACCGGCTGGGTGGATGTTGATCTTTCCGAGACCGGCATCACCGAAGCCCGGGATGCTGGAAAATTGCTGCTGGAAAAACACTTGCAGTTTGATATTGCCCTGACTTCCCGACTCAAACGCGCCATACGCACGTTGTGGCTGATCCAGGAAGAAACCGATCAGATGTGGCTGCCGGTACATACCGACTGGCGTTTAAATGAACGACACTATGGGGCGCTGCAGGGGCTGAATAAAAAGGAAACTGCCGAAAAACACGGCTCAGAGCAGGTCCTGCGCTGGCGACGTGGCTATGCCATCCGTCCCCCGGCCCTGGCACTGACGGACCCCATGAATCCGGCCAAAGACCCGCGCTACCGGGAAGTCCCCGAACCACCATTAACCGAATCACTGGCCGATACCCTGGTGCGTGTGGAACAATGGTGGCAGGAACGGTTAATTCCTTTATTGCGAGCCGGTCTCAAGCCCTTGATTGTGGCCCACGGCAACAGCATGCGCGCACTGGTCAAATACCTCGATGGTCTGACTGAAGAGGAAGTGATGGCCCTGAATATCCCCACCGGTATGCCATTGGTTTATCAACTTGATGATGATTTTCATGCCATCAGCCATCAATATCTCGATGACCCGGAAAAGGTTGCCGCCGCGGCCGATGCCGTGGCCAATCAATCCCAAGTCTAGTTTTCAACGCCCGGTAACCCCATGATCATGCGCAAATATAACAGCAGTTTCCTGATTGCCACCCTCTTTATGGCAGCGATCGTGACCGCCTCCAATATCCTGGTGCAGTTCCCCATCAATAACTGGCTGACCTGGGGCGCCTTCTCCTATCCGGTGACCTTTCTGATCACCGACCTGATTAACCGCAAAGTCGGTGTCGAAGGGGCGCGGCGTGTGGTCTATGTCGGTTTTGCCACGGCTGTCGTCGCTTCACTGCTATTGGCCACACCACGCATCGCCCTGGCCTCGGGTACGGCTTTTCTGGTCGGCCAATTACTGGATGTCACCGTCTTCAACCGTCTGCGCCGTTTCAGCTGGTGGAAAGCCCCAGTCATTTCCTCGACCCTGGCCTCGATTCTCGATACTGCGCTGTTCTTTTCCATCGCCTTTGCCGGCACCAGCGTGCCCTGGATGAATTTGGCAGCCGGTGATTTCGGCATCAAGATGCTCATGGCCATGACTCTGCTGGTACCCTTCCGGGCCATGATGAATATCATACGCCCACAGCCGGAGCTGGCCTGAAATACCGGCCTGTGCTCAAATAATAACCATAAATACACAAAACGACAGCCAAAAAGAACTTGCCGGTAGCAATTAAGGAATTTATTCTGGGCCACGATATCTTTACGATATCGGTATATTTCTGGGGATTCAAAAATGATGAAAAAAATTATTGCGCTCTCACTCGCCATGATGATGGGTCTGGTCATGGGGGTATCGACAGCAGTGGCTGATACGGATATCGCCGCAGTCTTCAATTCAGGTGATACCGAAGCACAGGTCTATCAGAAGCTTACGAAGATGGTATGACTCCAGCTCAGGCTGTTGCCGCTATGGTCGCAGCAGCGCCTGAACGAGCTGTAGCCATCGCCACAGCCGCGGCAACAAACGCGACTCCCGAACAGGCCGCTGCCATTGCTGTCGCCGAATCAGACGGCGGAAACGGGAATGGAAACCGAAACCGAAATGCCGGTATTGGTGGTAATAATGGCGGCGGTGGTGGTGGTGGCGAAAATGACGGCAACGGCGGGGTGCAATCCAAAGTGAGGGGGATTGAACAGCACTCGAATTTGAGGGAAAGCACGATTTTGCTGGACATTTTGCCGAAGATCGTATAAAACACTATGGGATGATCCACCCCATACGCGAGGACTCCCCTGATGAACGAAAATCGCTTCCATCAGGACTTAACTGCATGTGGATTCACCATAGTTGCAGCTTTCTTTTGGGGTCTACTGACCAGGGTGACTCCAGCGATAATGAGTAACAGGGCCAACATGGCATTCCAGCCAGGGCGCTCATTCAGGACCAGCGCTCCCCAATACACGCCCAATACCGGGATCAAATAGTTTATTTGTGAAAACACCGTGGCGCCAACTGATCGAATCAGTCGAAAGTACAAAATTGCTGCCAGACCAGTGGCAAATACACCCAGAAAAGCAATGGCTGCCAGACTCTTGATGCTGGGTTGCAGCTGCAATGGCTGTTCGATGACAAATGCCGCAATCAGGAGCAACGCTGTACCGACCAGGATTGAGCCAGCAGACATCACGATACCCGTCTGTTTTACAAAACGGCGAACAAAGATTGTGGTCGTGGAGTAACAAAGCGTACCCAGCAATACGGCCAGCATACCCGTCACCTGTTGCGACAGACCCGCAACCGCCTCAAAACCTACCAGCACTAACAGACCGGAGAATCCCATCGCGATGCCAATGAATTTATACGGCGTCAGACGCTCTTCCGGGATAAAAAAATGTGCCAGTGCCGGCACCAGTACCGGCATGATCGCCATCATGATGGCCGCATTACCACTGTTGATATATTGCTCGCCCCAGGCAATGAGAAAAAATGGCAGGGCATTGCTGAACAAGCCCACAAAAGCACATTGCCCCCAGACTTTAGCACTTTGTGGCAAACGTTGGCCTTGAAGGAACAAGATCGTCAACAGTACAATGCAGGCCAGTAACATTCTACCGGCAGCCAGTGTGACTGGTGTTACTGTCACCACAGCAATCTTGATCATCAGGAAGGAACTGCTCCAGATGATTGCCAACAGCACCAGCAACGCGTATTCAACCATACGATTTGAGCTCATATCTATCCTTGAACCATGGTCGTCAATACCAGGACCTGATCACTACAATAGTCCATCACTATGCTGTCCAAATACTGAATCCGCAAATCGCGAAGGATAACGCATTTTTGCACTACACCGGGAACTTCGTCAGTAGCTTCCGCCAGGATTATAAAACACAGGATTTGTCGGTTGTTTTTGAGTCAGTTGGTCATTTACGGCCATCGAACGATAAAAACAGACGGCAAGTCCCGTGTTACTGGGAGCCACTGCAATTTCGTCAGCACACATAGAGGTACGAATTGAATCAGGCATTGTCAGTCAACAAGAACCACTCTGACCATCAAGACCCGGTCTTTGAGGTCTATCACAAACAAAGCCGGGCGGATGTGCTACTGGTTTGTGACCATGCCAGTAACTTTATTCCCCGACAACATCAACAATTGGGCGTCAATCCAGAAAATCTGCGTCGCCATATTGCCTATGATATCGGCGCGGTCGGTGTCGCCAGGAAGCTGGCAGACTGCTTACAGGCCACGCTTGTGGCATCCCGGTTCTCAAGACTTCTGATCGATCCGAATCGTTTTCCTGAGGACCCTGGAAGCATCCCCGAATACAGCGATGGTACACCGATTCCGGGCAACCAGGGGCTGTCCCGGGCTGATCGAGACTACCGCTATCAGCATTTTTTTCTCCCTTATCACCAAACCATCGCCAGCCAGCTCAAGCGCCTACTGACAACTTCTATAGTGCCCATGGTGATCTCGGTCCACAGCTTCACTCCGGTGATGGACGGTATCCAGCGTCCCTGGCATGTTGGCGTTCTTTGGGACAAGGACAATCGGGTCGCCGCGCCATTACTGGCCGCATTACGCTGCGAGTCCGGTCTGAATGTGGGCGACAACAAACCCTATCATGCCAAGGAGCCGGTCGGCTATACCATGGAGTGGCATATTGAGCGGGCCGGGTTGCCCCATGCACTGCTCGAGATACGTCAAGACCTGATTGCCGATGAAAACGGGGCTTTGGAGTGGGCAGAACGTCTGGCGCGTGCGCTCGAGGATATTATTCCCGATACATCACTACGTTACCAGAGGAACAAAGCATGATCGCCGAACCTGATTTTACCATTGGTATCGAAGAAGAATACCTGCTGATCGATCCTTCGACACGGAATTTGATCCAGTCTTTTCCACCAGGCATGCTTGAATGCTGTGAAAAGGCATTACCGAACCAGGTATCACCTGAATTCCTGCAATGCCAGATTGAGGTCGGCACCCGGGTGTGTTGTTCGGTCAAAGAAGCCCGGACTGACCTGGCGCACCTGCGCAAAACCCTGATTACCATCGCCGAACAATTCGGCCTGCAGATGCTCGCTGCTTCGACGCATCCCTTTGCCCAAAGCGTGGAACAGCGCCACACCCGCAAACAACGTTACGTAATGTTAGCTAATGATCTGCAGGCCGTCGTTCATCGTCTGGTTATCTGTGGTATGCATGTACACGTTGGTATCGGTGATGACGATTTGCGTATCGATTTAATGAATCAGGCCTCGTATACACTGCCACATATCCTTGCCCTCTCGACCTCATCACCATTTTGGGAAGGCCACAACACTGGATTGAAGTCCTACCGTATCGCGGTCTGGGATGAACTGCCCCGCACCGGTCTGCCTGAGCAGTTTGACAGTTACGCCGAATATCGACGCCATGTTGATTTGCTGGTCAAAGCTGGAATTATCGAAGATGGCACCAAACTATGGTGGGATATCCGGCCCAGTGAACGCTACCCGACCCTGGAGATGCGTATTTCAGATATCTGCACACGTCTCGATGACGGCATTTGTATCGCTGCCATTTACCAATGCTGGCTCCGTATGCTGTTTCGTCTGCGTCGAAACAATCAGCGCTGGCGTCAATATTCCAATATGCTGATTGATGAAAACCGCTGGCGTGCACACCGCTACGGTATTGACGAGGGGCTGGTAGATTTTGGCCATGCCGGTATCGTCCCTTATGTCGATTTGTTCCGGGAAATGCTGGAGCTGATCCACGAAGACGCCATTGCACTCGATTGTGTTGACGAATTACAGCATGGTCTGGAGATTATTCGTCAGGGCACCAGTGCCCATCGTCAGCTGGCAGTCTATAATCAACAATTACAGCAAGGCGGGAGTAATGAGCAGGCGCTAACGGCAGTAGTGGACATGCTTGTGAAAGAAACACGCCAGGGGTTATGACCACATAGGATTACAAGGTCTTGCTATCATCAACTCCAATACTATAACCAAATCAGGAGATTCTACTTACCGAGGGTTGTCTGGCTGCATTCGAGCGAAAAAACAGTCAGCGAATCCCTGATGACAGGAGGCACTGCTGGCAGCCAACACTTGCAACCTGGCAACAAAACCCCATCTGTGAAACTGCTTGCAGTAGATTCCATTAATCATTATTTAACAAGGTACCCACAAATGTACGGATTTAACACCACCGTTTCCTGCTCCATCGCGGAAGCAGTAGAAAAAGTCACCGCCGCCCTCGCCACTGAAGGTTTTGGCATTCTGACTGAAATCAATGTCCAGGCCGCGATGAAAAAGAAACTCGATCTTGACACCCGTCCCTATCTGATACTCGGCGCCTGCAACCCCAAACTGGCCCATCAGGCCATTGAGGCAGAGCCGGATATCGGTCTATTGCTGCCATGCAATGTGGTCGTCCGTGAAGAGGCCAATGGTGATGTGACGGTAGCCTTTATGGACCCAGAGGCGGTTCTCGGTATTGTCGGGCGCGAGGATATTCTGCCACTGGCCAAAGAAGTCAAAACTCGATTACTACGGGTACGCGATCAAATGGCTGCAGCTGACTGATAATCGCCAGGAACTCCCGCTAGCCAGGGATTTACCGACTGTTTTCTCGCTCCATAGCCAATGGGCCAACGGATTCAAAAGCAGCCAACAAATCCTTATTATTGAATTCCAGCGCTAACTCCTGGCATACCGACCACAATGCTGACTCCGACTCCGACTCTGGCCTTTGGCCGAATAATCATCGGTTTCCGCCTGCTCCTGGGGCTGGCATTGCTGGTCACTACCGTCTTGCTGGTGATACCAGTACCTGCTGTGGTGCCAGACGTAATCGGTCTGGACAAACTCGAGCATATGCTGGTCTTCACCGTGCTCGCCGGTCTGGCCGATTATGCCTTTCCCGCAAGACGATACAATTTCAGCAAAGCCTTGCCCCTGCTGGCTTATGGCATTGGCATGGAGTTCGTCCAATGGGCTTTGCCCTATCGTTCGTTTTCGATTATGGACATGATAGCTGATGGTAGTGGCCTGTTATTCTACCGCTTCCTCGGCAGCTATATCGAATCCCTGCCCAGCTTGCGTTTACGTCGGCAGTTACACGAGCAAAACAACGGTTAGTCGGTTATTTGCCAACAATATTCTGATATTCAGTGACTATTCAGGTTTGTCCTGCTATCTTGTGCTATATGGGGCGTTGTATTATTCATCGAAAACTACGGAGAATTTAATCATGAACAAGACTATTACTGCGGTGGTAAAAAATGTCTCTGTCCCGGCTGTTGTGGGATTGATGGCCTTATCATTGGTTGGCTGTGCCGCCAATCGCGAAGAAAGTGGCGCACTGACTGGCGCTGTCGTCGGTGGCGTTGTCGGTTCACAGATCGGTCATGGTGCCGGCAAATCCATTGCCACAGGTGTTGGCTTCCTGCTCGGTGCGATTATCGGCGGTGATATCGGTCATACCCTGGATGTCATGGATGAGCGAAATGCCCAAAATGCACTGGAGAACAATCAGACCGGTCAACCCTCAACCTGGAGCAATCCGGATGAAAGCAAACAGGTGACTGTCGTACCAACCCGCACCTTTCAATCCAACTCTGGTGGTTATTGCAGGGAATATCAGACTGATGTCGATGTCAATGGCCAACGCCAGCATGCTTATGGCACGGCCTGCAGGCAACCTGATGGCAGCTGGAAAATCATGCGTTGAATGCTGGCTCTTCTGCCTAATGCCCGGGAAGTGGGTTTTGTTATTCTTTGATGTGAAGGTTGTTACCAAAACAGGCAAAGAGTCGCAAAGCCACAGCCGTCATTCCCGCGAAGGCGGGAATCCAGAAGATCTGGTCATCAAGGCAAATCCTTATTATTGAATACCAACGGGAACCGCTGTTTAGCCACAGCAATTCTCATTGTGACAATATCACCTATTCATCCGACAATATCTGGTGAGTC
>CAZTLH010000068.1:0-10272 GCA_964614335.1 uncultured Gammaproteobacteria bacterium | reverse complement strand
GTGTTCACAAATACGGAGGGCTACTTACCATCACCGCAATGAACCGGAAAGCAGGTATCCACATCAATCAATTATTGTGTAGGTTTTCAGTGCGGACTGCACCACACCAACGGGACATTCAGAGCGGCAGTATACCGACCGAATGATTGGGGGAAATCAGGGAGCCCGCCAGGAGACTGTCCTCGAACAGGAGCCTGCTGCGGAAAAGAGAACTCTGGCCAGATTCCCCAGAGTAGGCTCTCTCTATTCTCGTACAGCCTCCTGGTTACTGCTCCTTTTCGTGAACAGTCCTAGCCGCCTTTAATCAACGGAAAGA
This sequence comes from uncultured Gammaproteobacteria bacterium, assembly GCA_964614335.1. Taxonomy (GTDB): domain Bacteria; phylum Pseudomonadota; class Gammaproteobacteria; order Arenicellales; family DRJH01; genus DRJH01. Next base: position 9,956 of record CAZTLH010000068.1, on the reverse strand, counting down.
TGGTGATGACGTCATTTTCCTGCAGCCGGGTCTGTGGACGCTCGCTTGTCGGTACGGAATAGCCGTTACGCAGGGTCAAATACATTTTTTCCGGCGGCAATTGCAAGTCATGCAACAGACGTTCCAAACTGGCGTCATGACTCATCTGCCATACGAAGCCGTCACCACCGGATACCGGCAAATGGGCACAGGGATCCATCGCCAGCAAACGAATTTTCAGTTTCATACTTCAGTGATGGGGTGTTGCCTGACGCCCATCCAGATCCAGACGCTGCAATGTCGCCGCGGTCGGCACCCCTTGTTCATCCCAGCCCCGCAGCTGATAGTACTCGGGCAACATCTTATCCAGCTCCACGACTTTACCCTTGGCGGCGCCACTGGCTGCGGGCTCAGTCAGCATACGAATCGGCACCGTATCATCGGCCCGGGTCAACCCGGCGGCCAGGTTAAACTGTCGTTCCAGATTCCAGATTCGCTCACCCATGACTTGCAGACTCTGTGGCGAAAAATCGCCCTCGGCATCCGCCGTCATCAATTCCGACAAGGTTTCCAGACTGTAACCCGGAAACTGGCACAATCCACTGGAATCGATGACGCTGTTGTCATTCTGCGAGGCGGCCACAATCTGCGCCTTGCCATCGCTGGTCACACGATTAAAATCGTCAGCATAGGGATCAGCACGCAGATGACAGGCGCCACGATTACTGGTCGCATAAGCCAGGGCCATACCCTGCATGGCTCGCCCGTCGTAACCCGGAATTTCCTGGCCCTTGACCGCCATCGACATTTCCGGATGACCATATTTTTCACACAAACGTTTCGAGCCGAGTCCCAACTCGATACCAAAGCCTTCACCACGGCCGGTCAATTCAACCATTTTGACCAGCATCTCGGCCGAACCGAAACGCAGGTCATAACCACCGGTATCGCTGCGGTTGATGACACCGGCTTCAAATAATTCCATGGCTGCGGACAGGGTTCCACCAAAGGATATGGGATCCATGCCCTGTTCGTTGCAGACAAAATTGGCATAGGTGGTCGCTTCGACATCATCGATACCGAGCATGGCACCAAGCGAAAATCCGGACTCATATTCCAGACCACCGGAAACGGTTGGCCGTCCGGGTTGGTTGGCCATACTGAAGTGTTGCGGGTCAATCTGGGCTACACGACCACAGGCGATATGACAGGCGAAACAGGCCTTGTTACGCTTCAAATTGGGCTTGCCATCACTCGTACGGTTACGTCTGATGGCTGCGGCATTGATCTTATCAACACCTTCGAACTGGACCTGCTGATTATTGCGGGTGGGTAGTGCACCATAGGCCTGGGTGACATCCATCATGGCCATGGTGCCGTTTTCACGCTGCCGGCGGGCCGAACGACTGTTATTGATTTGTTGGTTGGCGGCTGTGGCCACCTGCATAAATTGTTGTGGATTCTTGACCCGGACCCCCTGTCGGCCACGAACTGCGATCGCTTTGAGTCTTTTCGACCCCATCACGGCGCCTACGCCGGAACGGCCGGCCGCGCGATCGAGATCATTGATGATACAGGCATAACGCACACCGGTCTCACCGGCCCGACCGATCGAAGCGACCCGGATTTGCGGGTCCTGATGTCTGGCCTGCAAGGCGGGCTCGGTTTCCCAGACGGTCTTGCCCCAATACTCACTGGCATCAAGCAGTGCCACTTCCTCGTCACAGAGGTACAAATACACTGGTGTTGGAGAAATGCCTTCAAAGATGATCATGTCCCAACCGGCAGATTTTAGTTCAGCGCCAAAATGACCACCTGAATTGGAACAGGCGATGGCATCGGTAAGCGCGCCTTTTGTCACCACCGAATAACGGCCGGCGGTCGAGGCCGAGGTCCCGGTGAGCGGACCGGTGGCAAATATCAGGTGATTACCTGCAGACAGCGGATCTGCGGCCGGATCACTGTCTTCGAGCAGATAACGGGTAGCGAGACCACGTTGGCCAAGATACTTTTTGGCCCAGTCAATATTCAGTGCTTCACTATGCCAGTTTCCAGCACTTAGGTTCACACGCAACAACTTACCCTGCCATGCCATAACACGCTCCAGTTCCGGGTCATAAAAAGTCAGGAGTATAGCAGTCAGACGTGTCTGACAGGCACTGCAAACAGACGATCTTGCCGGGGTGCACCCCCGTCTACCTCCTTGTGGATATACATTACCCTGCCATCACTTATGTTAAGGTAAGACCTCTTACGAACCTGAAGCAAACGTACCTGGACAATGAAATATCTGCCAATTTTTCTCGACCTGAAACAAAAAGAATGCCTCATTATCGGTGGCGGTGAAGTGGCACTGCGCAAGTCGCGTCTGCTGCATCAGGCCGGGGCCCATATTACCCTGATCGCCCCTGAGTTTTGCTCCGGTGTCCTGGAAATGGCGGAAACCGGGAATACGATCACACTGCAAAAAAACGCCTTTGGCGGCGACCTCCCCGAGGGGCTCGCCCTGGTGATCGCCGCAACCGATGATGCCGGTATAAATCGTGAAGTCGCGATAATCGCCAAATCCAACAGGATACCGGTCAATGTCGTCGATCAACCAAAGATTGGTGATTTTATTCTGCCGGCAATTATCGATCGATCACCGGTACAGATTGCCGTATCCACCGCCGGCACATCACCGGTTCTGGCCCGACTACTGCGAACCCGTCTCGAATCCATGCTGCCGGCAAGTTATGGGCAATTAGCTGAACTGGTGGCGCGATACCGTGGTAAAGTCGCCACACTGCTGGGAACCGTGGCCGAACGTCGGCGTTTTTGGGAACAGGAGCTTCAGGGCCGCGTCGCGGAACTGATGTTTTCCGGTCAGACGGAGGCCGCTGAACAGGCTCTGCAGAATTCCATCGAACAGGTATCAACCCGGACCGAAGCCACCGGTGAAGTCTATCTGGTCGGTGCCGGGCCTGGTGATCCCGATCTACTCACCTTTCGTGCCCTGCGACTGATGCAACAAGCCGATGTAGTGCTTTATGACCGGCTGGTTTCACCACCGATCCTGGAAATGACACGACGCGATGCCGAGCGTATCTATGTCGGCAAGGAACGCGCCAATCATGCCGTGCCCCAGGAGCAGATCAATGACATGCTGGTACGACTGGCACAAACCGGAAAACGGGTATTACGTCTCAAGGGCGGTGATCCCTTTATCTTTGGGCGTGGTGGGGAAGAAATCGGCAAACTGGCCGCCAGCGGTATTCCCTTTCAGGTCGTGCCGGGGATTACTGCCGCCGCAGGCTGCGCCGCCTATGCCGGAATTCCATTGACCCATCGTGATCATGCCCAATCCTGTATCTTCGTCACCGGTCACCTGCGTGATGGCTCGATCAATCTCAACTGGAAAATGTTGACCCAGCCACACCAGACCGTGGTCATCTATATGGGGCTGTCCGGTCTGCCGCAGCTTTGCTCCCGATTAATCGAACATGGCCTGGCATCAGCCACCCCGGCCGCGCTGGTCCAGCAGGGCACAACATCCAATCAGCGGATTTTTACCGGCAACCTCGGCAATTTACCCGATCTGGTGCAACGTCATACGGTCAAGGCACCGACCCTGGTGATCGTCGGCGACGTGGTAAAACTACACCGACAACTTGCCTGGTTTCAGGCTCAACCGAGTCAGCATGCCTGAGCCAGAAACAAAAAGTAATACAAAAAAAAAGGAGCGCACCAGCACTCTTGCACTGAATGGTTACCCAAGAGGAATGGCGTCTGTCTTTCTGGATCCCCGCCTTCGCGGGAATGACGCATCAGGGGATGACAGTACCAAGGGGATGACTGTATCTGGGGGTGACGTATCTGGGGGTGACGTATCTGAGGCACGACGTAACTGGGGGATAACAGTGTCTGGGGCGCTGATCATCATCCTTGGGGTCGACATGTCCTGGCCAACTATGACAGCATAAAAAAGAGGCAGGCAATGCGCGCCAAGAGGCTGCACAGTCGCCTGCCCCAAGGGGAGGTCGGTCACATGTCTTCGGTCGCTTTTTCGAATTCTGGTGATGGGTCAATTTCCTTGTGTACCAGATTATAGTGACAGGCGATACAAGGGGTGTTCTTCTTCACAGCATCCGCATGTTGGCGCTGGCCCCGCTTCTTCTTCGGCTTAATACCCTCGAAGACATGACAACGCAAACAGGGTTTGTTGCCGTCAGCGAGCATTTCCATACGCACCTTGTTGGCCAACTCTGGTCGAATTTTATCAATATCTTCCGGTGTACGGATGCCCTTGAAGATAAAGCTGTACAAGTCCCGCAGACCAATTACATGATCCCACATGGCCATGGTCAGGTGCTCGTGCAGATGGCAACTACCGCATTTTGGACGCACTGCCTCGGAATTCGTCCAGTGTTTCGATTGTTGTAACTCTTTATATACCGTGCCTTCCATGACATGACAGGCCTTGGCACAAAAATCATTGGATGAAAAATAGTGATCCACAAAATCCAGTGTCGGCACCCAGAATACCCCGCCACCAAATGCCACGATCAGCGCAACCAGACCGAAGCGGCGCCTGTACTTCTTGAGGAAATTTAACATCATCTATATCCTTTGTATAATGAACGGGTGCACGAAGTCAGCCGCATCAGTAAAAAAACACCAGGGAAGCCCGCAGTACAAACTCCTGTTGCGTTGCTCCCCCTATGTCGTTGATGAATAAATACCGGTCCCAACCACCCCATCCATTACGTGGTCGGGACCGGTTACTGCACTGCTTACCTACTGTTTGATTCCGGTTATAACGGAATCCATGCCTATACTTGCAACTACTTGACCTTGGTTGGCATCAAGTCGGCCTTCACACCCAGGCCCATACTGATCGGAAAGGAAACCTGATGGAAACGGGTGGTGACATTGTCATCATGCACGGAGAAACTGACTGTATAGTTCCCGCCTTCTTTGAGGATCTTGTCATCCATCGGATGGCCGGTATTCAGCTTGCGGGTCCACAACAGAGTCCACATACCGTCTTTCCAGGTACCCTTGGCATTGTTGTTGTCACCTGCTGAGCCCTTGACCGCCGTAGTCAACAAACGCCCTGGCAACACATCACCTTCCTTCCACCCGGCATTCGGATCATAGGGCACGGCATTGACCTGCTTGATGATCGCAGCCGGTTTCTTCGAGCTGCCAATCTCCGCCACCGTCAGTGATTTGCTACCCACCTTGGCTTTGTCAAACATCATCTTTGGGGTCATGGTCTTTTTGTTGACATTCCAGCCGAACATCTTTTTGCCACTGTCAAACATGCGATAGCTCAATACATAACCATCATCAGCCATACCGACCGGATTACTACGGGCAGCACGCCACTGCATTAGATCCAGAAATTGTCCTTTTTTCTGCATTCTGGCGATCTCATCAGCAGATTTGGTTTTATCCCAGCTCGCCATGTCATCGGTACGGGTTCCTGGCAGGTATTTACGGATATCATGTTGGTGCAAAACTTTGCCCAGATAAGGATGAGCCTTGACCTGCGCCTTTGTAGGCTGATTCTGTTGGTCACGCATGCCCTCATGACAGGTTAACCAGCAGCCTTGCTTGTCGTACAATGGCACAGAACCATCATCAAGCATGATGCTCAAACGATCTTCGTATAGAGGCGGTTGCTTGCCACTGCGAACCTTGCCACTGGATCTCGGACCGCCGTAGAAGGCCCATTTCTTGCCATCGAAACGCATGTAGTCATGCATATTGCCTGGACGGTTGTCATTGGTCTTCCACTGGAAACGCCAATAGATATTATCTGCATCGTAGGCCGCCTGCACTTTCAGGTCAACCGTACCATTCTTGCCTTTGATAGGATTGGGTTCCAACGCCCCGCCCTTGACGATATCGTTGCCAAGATCGGCTTCTTCGCCTTCATGGCATTCAATACAGGCCACACCTTTTCTCACTTTTCGATAGGCGCCATGCTTATGTTTGGGACTATGCAGGAAATTGTAGGTCGACTGCCCGGGATAAAAGAGGGTGACATTTTTAACCGGTACATTCGACCAGTCGACTGTTGCCGAAGCGGCAGCGAACGCAGGAATCGTAGCCAAAGCCACAGCGGCTGCGAGTGTTGTAAGTTGCTTCATAAGATAGTTCTCCAGGTTGATTAAAAAATCTTTGCAACCTGCCCATCGCATAAAGTGTGCCACATCAATTCTTTTATGATATGTGTTGATTTGTGGACAGATTAAGCGAGAACTACCGTGTCATACTGTCACACAAACATGACAGATGTATTGAACTTATGACAGACCCAGGCGTTTCAAATGAATGTACAGATTCTGCCGGGAAATCCCGCACTGACGTGCGGCTTCCGAGATATTCCCCTGGGTTCGGGCCAACACTTTTTTCAGATAACGGCGTTCAAAAACTTCTCGGGCTCCTTGAAAACTTAGATGACTCTCCTCCTCTGCACTTTCCGAATCGGTAGAGCCCGTGGCTGCCAGGTGCCCCAGATCGATGGCACTGACGGGCCCCCCCGCATGCAAGGCCACGATCCGCTCAAAAGTATGCTTAAGCTGGCGGACATTACCGGGCCACGAAAACTGCTCCACAACGGAAATTGCGTCTGGCGTCAATGGACCAACCTGTTTGTTGAAGCGGTCATTGAAATGCTGTAAAAAATGCACAGCCAGTGGCACAATATCTTCTACCCGCTCCCGCAATGGCGGGATTTCCAGGGCCACAACATTGATACGGTAGAATAAATCCTCGCGAAAGTTTCCCGCCCGAACTTCCTCTTCCAGACATCGATTGGTAGCACAAATAAGCCGGAAATCACTCGATAACTGATTGGAGCTACCGAGTCGGGAGAAGGTATGCTCCTGCAGGACACGTAACAAACTGCTTTGCAATTTGGTACTCATATCGGCTATTTCGTCCAGAAACAAGGTGCCGCCATCGGCAGCTTCAAAACAGCCTGGTGTGGTTTTCACCGCACCGGTAAAAGCCCCTTTTTCATAACCAAACAACGTACTTTCAAGGAGTTGTTCGGACAAGGCCCCGCAATTAACCTCAAGAAAGCGTGACTTGGAACGTTGACTCAAGGCGTAAACCATCCGTGCTGCCAACTCCTTCCCAGTACCGCTCTCACCTTCGACCAGGACGGTTACATCAAGCGGGGCAATCTGGGCAATTTTAGTCTGGAGCATCTTGGCGGCAGGAGAATTACCAATATGTGGAGGCGCCTGACTCTTGCCAGTCAAGGTCTCACGCAAGCTATTGATTTCACGATAAGCCGCGTCCAATACAAGGGCTTTTTCGATCACCGCTTCCAGTTCTTCAAGGTCCTCGAAGGGTTTGGCCAAATAATCAAACAGGCCTTCGCGAACCGCCCGAACAGCATCACGCACATCCGCGTGGCCGGTGATCAATACCGCAATCTGGCGTGGTCTTTCAGCCCGGATCTCGCGCAACAAATCCAGGCCATTGCCATCCGGAAGACGCTGATCCATGAGGATCAGGTTATAGTCCTGATGCTTTAGCCTGTGGCGTGCCACAGCCGCATTTTCTGCCATATCGACGTGTTGCGGCTTGTCCCGAAACAAGCCTTCCAGCAGCTTGCGGGTGTAGTGGTCATCATCGACAATAAGAATACGTTGAGTCATGCGATTTCCTGTTCCGATGCTATGTGATCCTTCTGGACAGGTAACCACATAGCAAATAACGCGCCACCTTCATCGCGATTACTCGCCCGGACAAATCCTCTGTGCACATTGGCCACGTGCTGCACCACCGCCAGGCCGAGACCGGTACCCTCCGCTCTGGTAGTAAAAAATGGTGTAAACAATTTTTGCATCGCCGCCTCTGGAATCCCCTCACCTTGATCGATAACACTGATCAACCAGCCAGGCTTCATGTCATGTTGCCCCATGGTTTGCTCCAGCATCACCTCAATCGCACTGTTTTTCAGGCTGGCTTGTGCTGCATTGGATAGCAGATTGAACAGGGCATGTCGCACCAGAATCGGGTCCATCATCAGATCACAAGGTTCCTCACCAACCCTGGTTCGAATATCCATACCGGCACCGCTGCTCTGCCGGAATAATGTAACCGTCTCCAGTACCAGTGCCCGTAAGTCGGTCGTTTTGAGCTCAAATGTAGAGACTTTGGAGAACTCCAGCATACGTTTGACAAAGGTATGGCAGTCTTTACCGGCAGTTCTGATTTCTGTCAGCAACTCACGAATTCTGTCCGGTTTATCAGCCACACGTTCAGCCAGTTGCGCCATATTGACCACCCCCACCAGTGGGTTATTAAGCTGATGCGCAATTTCACCGACCATCAATCCCATACCGGAAAGTTTTTCCACCTGTACGATCCGCTGATGTTCCTGATCGACCCGCGACAGCTGCAATTCGACCTCTCGTTTGCGCTGGTAATCACGCTCTATTCGCTGCAGGATGACATGAAAAAGGTACATCACAACAATACCTGCCAGCAGGCAAATCACTGTAATAAGAACCATGGTATTCCAGAAGCGGGCTTGCAGGCTGGTGACATCACGCACCACGACGAGCCGCCCAAATTCCTTGCTGGCGAATTCGTTCAATGGCAAGGTAGCAACAAACAACTTTTTGTTCCCCTCCAGGATATGAACAATGGAATTTGTCAAACCATTATTACTATTCAGGTACCGGATCAATGCCGGTGGCAATTTTTCCACCGCACGCACGACCACGAGGCCTGTCTCAAGTGCTACATCATATTTCAAGTTTTCAGACTGTACATTAACATTGTTAGATTCCAGAAAAGCTTTATTGATAATTATCAGCAAACCGACATCCAGCACCTGTCGCACGGATTCGGCAATATGGCCGACCTCTTCACCGAGTTCCAGATAACCGATTATTTTGCCATTATCTCGCCAGGGTAAAACTACACGGAGTGTAAAGGTCCCCAGCAAGCCCAAGCCCAGTTCAGTACCCCGGGTTTCCTTGCCGGTAGCGACTGCACGCAGCATACTGGGGCGATCTATTCGTCCGCCACTGCGTTCATAACGATGCACACGTAACAGATTGACACGGTCAAGGTCTGTAAAATAAAAGTGTGTAATCCGGTGTTCGCGCTGTAATTGATCAAATAACGGCTTGGCCCGTGCATAGAGCGCTTTGCGATCACGTTTCAAAAATAACTGTTTGATCTCCTGATTTCGGCTCACGGCCTCCAGCACGGCATCCATCATGGCTGCATCATGTTCCATGCCCAACACAAACATGCGCTGGACCGAGAGCACATCATCGGCGAGTTCACTCTCGAAAACCACCTTCTCGAACTGATAGGCGCTAAGCAGAAATACCACAACCACAAAAATCAAGAATATGATGAACGGCACCTGGATTTTTGTCCAGATCCGGTCCTCTTTCTGAGTAAATGTGCTTTTTCGGGTTCTGGCCATGGTAACCCTCGCCGTAGTCAATTTTTTCGCGATACTGTAGGAGAAAACGAGGTTTCCGGCGATAAGCAATCCGTTACAGACACCTCTGAGCAAACAACCATCTTATTCCTATGCTAGAGATCAATATCTGAATACACAATGATCAGGGTCAGACAAGGGTGCAGTCGTACGTGAATATCGATCCATGGAATCTGCATACCAGAATCTGACAGACTGACAGTTTGCATCCATCGAATGTGCCAATGCTTCGGTCAAGTTGCGTCGTTTATTGGTATCTGCGAGTTATACGCTGATGAACGATTGCCTGAGTGTCGGTGTAGATACAATCTGGTAAATTCATATGTTCAGGTGAGAGAAACCAGCATTCAGGCAACCCAAAATAACTGAAAGCCTATTGCAGGTATAGCCTGCCCGATTTACGATCAGTTTAAAAGAAAAGCCCATGCCCTTAATGTATGATGCTCTGCATCATAACCGAATTCAATCCATTACGTTACAGATGTTATTTTAATATAGAAGTTCCTGTAGC
>CAZTLH010000067.1:0-10289 GCA_964614335.1 uncultured Gammaproteobacteria bacterium | reverse complement strand
GGCCTCAAATCCGCTTTCCCTCGCTACGACTCCTGTTCTCGGACAGCCTCCTAGAGTGAAATACTCAGAATGGCGGTCAGTACAATGATCGCACCCAGATAGCTGACACCCATTTTTGTAACATTTTCGCTTAACATGGTCTTGCTCCTGATCAATGATATTAAATACAGAACAGCATCTCGCTGTGGAATGAACTATAGACTTCGTCTACACCAATCACAAACGACGAATATTTGTCGCTTTCATGAACAAAAACTCATGTTTTATTAATTCTATTTATATCCAATAGCTTATATATCCAAAAAAACAAAGACAGGCAGAGCATCTGCTTACAAACAATCGGCATTTCAATATTGCTTGCTCTTTTTTTATTGTTATAAAAGTTCTGTAAAGCACAAGCTGTTAATTCATATAAAACGCGGTGAAAACGCACACTCATCAGGTTACTCAACGGGCCGAATGACAGAAGTACCGTTATACAAAATTGTAGTGAAAGTGTATTTTACAGGACCGGACTATAGCGAAACACCACTCTCCTGTCTGGCGTACCCCTGGTCAAATAGCAAGAACTCCCGCTAACTCTGGGTTTGCTGACTGTTTTTTCGCTCGAAGGCCATAAATATCATTCAAAGACAACCAGCAAACCCCGTGCTTCGAGATCCTGGTGGGAGGAGCTGATAAAATAGAATCTGTGCCGTCGTGATATGTCGACTGTGTTAGTATTTAGCCAGCTTATGACTATTCATTACCCACCGATGTCCGCCCTTCGGGCACTCGAATCCACAGCCCGTCACCTCAGCTATACCCGCGCTGCAGATGAACTTCATGTTACGCAAAGTGCAATCAGCCACCAGATCCGTCATGTCGAGTCGTTATGGGAAGTCAAACTGTTCGAGCGTCGCGGACGTGGCCTGCAACTGACTGAACACGGGCAAGCGCTGGTACCCATTATTCGTGATTTCCTGCGTCGTATCAATTCTGCTCTGGACGAGTTGCACGATGTGACACCAAGCAAACCGCTGCGGGTGACTACACTGCAATCATTCGCCAATAAATGGCTGGTGCCACGTCTTGGTGAATTTAATCGGCAATACCCTGATATTGAAATCTGGATTTCCACCAGCGATGAACTTTCAGATTTCAGTCTGGAAAAAGCGGACGTCGGCATACGACTCGGCTATGGCAGCTGGCCCGATCTGTATAGCAAAAAATTGTTGAGTGAAAAGGTCTTTCCGGTTTGCAGTCCTGAATACATGGAACAACACGGCGTTCCCCATCAACCTGCAGATCTGTTACAACATCACTTACTCAGAAGAACGTCTTATGATATCTGTCCGCGCTGGCGTGACTGGTTTCGTGATGCCGGTGTCAAGCTGGACAGAATGCCAAAAGGCACACAATTCCCGGAAACCAGTATGGCGATTCAGGCAGCTCTGGATCATCAGGGGATTGCGCTGGCACGCAGTGCCCATGTGGTCGACGATTTGAAAAGCGGCAGACTTGTTAGTCTCTTCAATGATATCGTCAGCGATTCCGATGTTTGTTATTATTTTGTCTGTCCCTACAGCCGTCTGCCCGAAACCGAGATCAATGCCTTCAAAAACTGGCTGGCATCACAGGCTGAAATTTCACAAACTGAATTCAATCAAACCCCCAACAAGCACTCCAGCATACCTGCTGAATAACTACTGATTCCTGGAGTAATTGACAGCAAGCTTCAGGATGGACTGACAATATCCGTCTTGACGACCCTTTCTTTGGGCCAGGCAACCAGTACGGCCTGAACCAGTGTCGCCAATGGAATTGCAAAAAAGACACCCAGAACACCCCAGATACCACCGAAAAACAGGACTGCCAGCATAATTGCAACAGGGTGCAGATTAACCACTTCGGCAAACAACAGAGGCACCAGCAGTGTGCCATCCAGGGCCTGTATGATCAGATAGACCGACATCAGATAGACCATATCCGAAGTCCCACCCCAGGTATGCCAGGCCACAGCAAAAACCGGCACAGTAACCACGGCTGCACCCACATAGGGGACCAGTACCGAAAGGCCCACCAGTACGCTGAGTAACATGGCATAGGGCAATCCCATAACCCTGAAAGCCACATAGTCTGTCCACCAGACAATCAATACCTCCCAGAATTTTCCCCGTACATAATTTCCGATCTGGATATCCACCTGAACCCAGACCTGTTTGGCCAATGCATTCTCATTCGGCAGATATTTCACCATCCAATCGGTAATACGTTGCCGATCTTTCATCAGAAAAAAAACCATCATCGGCACCAGGATGACATAAATCAGAATACTGATCAGACCCACAACTGATGAAAGCGACAAGGACACCACTTCCTGACCCAGTTGTCCGAGTTGCTGCTGAATCATGCCAATCATTTCCTGAACCTGGGTACTGGAGATAAAGTCAGGATAACGTACCGGCAGTTGCATCAATGTTTTCTGGCCCTCAGTCAGTATTGAGGGTAGTTGCTGAAACAACTGACCGGCCTGTCTTGACAGCATCGGTATCAGAGCTAAAAAGATCAGCAGGATAAAGAATACAAATAACACATAAACCAGCAGTGTTGCCAATAACCGTGGACAACGCAAACGGGCAATAGGATCGACCAGACCATTGAGCAAATATGCGATCACAATGGCAGTCAAAAATGGCGCCAGGGTTTTTCCAAACCAGAATATCCCGCTGAATATCAGGATCAGACCAACCGCCAGATAGACCACCTGGGGATCAGAAAAATGTTTTTTGAACCAGTCGTTTAGCATTGATTTGTTGTTGATTCTGCAAATAATCCGTTGATCACTTCGTCGGCCGCCTGGTTGCCAAACACACGCTTGATCACCGGCAACAGGGCAATAGAACCACAGCAAAGCAGACGATCATGAAATTCGGCAAGATCAAAGTTTGTCGTTTGCTGAAGATGACTACGCAAGCGGCTAATCATCGCCCACCCGGTCGCATAACTCATCGGTATGGTTGGTGCCTCGGTATACCAGGCGATTTCACCCCGAGCCTGTGCCAATGGGAAACCCAGTTCATCCACCATCCGCTTTTCCGCCTCCTCTACGGACAAACCATTTACATGCAAATCGATGTCGAGCAAGATCCTTAATACCCGCCATAAGCGATCCCGCAGGAGCACATAACGGGATAATGGCTGTTCAAGAAAACCCTGTTCTGTCATTAACATCTCACAGTATACGGCCCATCCCTCATAAAATGTAGCGGATGCATTTAAAAGCCGTACCGGTGACCTTGAAACCGGTTGTTTATTTGCAGTAACAAACTGTGTATGATGCCCGGGATACGCCTCGTGAACACTGGTGTGACGTATCGCCAATCTGTTGTGTTCAGCCAGCTGCCCGGACTCGCTCACCGGTGTCACATAGTAATAACCCTGTTGTACCGGATCATCCGGTGCAGGTTCCTGGTAGGCCGCAAAGGGGATCAAATGACGCAGGAATAACGGTGTCTCGATGACCCGCAGTTGTTCAGGTTCGGGCAGACTGATCAAAGAATATTCTTGTAGCCAGTTTTTGGCCTGGTCCATGGCCTGTTGATAGGCCGCGATCAATTGATCAGCATCCGGATGGTTGGAAAACAATGCCTCGAGATTTTGTTCGGGCTCACCGGCAGCAGTTAATTCCTTTTCAACCTGCTGCAGGGCTTCCCGGGTCTGTCTGAACAACCGCTGACCAAAGGTATACAACCCTTCTACAGAAATTGGCAAACCGTGACGAAAGTGTAACAAATCCTCAAAGTACTCACGTCCACAGGCAAAAGGTCCCGTGGCCCGGGGACAGATCTCGCGTTCAATAAAGCTTGCAAAATCGCGTACGGCAGTGGCTGCTGTCTGCAATTCATACTCAAGATCTGGAATGGATTGCCATTGTTGTTCGTGCTCGAGACCAATAATAAAGTCTGCGCCCGTCCTGGCTTCGATCAGCGCACTATCAGCCCAGAGTTTTGGAATCTCTTCCACTCGCAACACCAGCAATTGACGGGCACCGGCCAAATACCCGGGTATACTTTGCAGTAACAACAACAACTGATCTGCAGCCGCGGTGACCGGGCGAATCTGCAACAGATAAAGAGCCTGAACAGGTAGATAGTCCTGTGGTCGCAAAAAACGCCAGTCCTTTGTCAGTAACTGTTTGCGTTCCAGATAAGCCGCACCCTGCAATGTCTGGTAGTCGAGAAAATGGTCCGGGTCAAGCCCGGATACAGTCAACTCATCCAGCGCCGTAATCAGCTCTTCATGGAGCACGACCAGCGCCCGGTGCGAATCCTCATCATAAGGTGGCAAAAGCCCGGCATAATCATAGACACCTATCTCGACCGCAGCCTGGGGATGAAATCGATACCAGCTGGCATAATAATCCGTACAGATTCGATCAAATTCATGATTAGCGAGACTATTCATCGACGCTGTCAATCACTTCGAAATCGTGATGAATGGTGGCAGTTTTCCCCAGCATAATCGATGCCGAACAATATTTTTCAGCCGATAATTCGACTGCCTTCGCAACCCTTTTGGAACTCAGTGCATGACCGATTATCCGGTAATGCAAAAAGATTTCGGTAAATACCCTGGGATCTTCGTTCGCCCTTTGGGCTGATATTTCAATTTGACAATCACTGATTTGTTGACGACCACGGCGCAAGATGGTCACCACGTCAAAGGCCGTACAACCACCCAGGCCCAGTAGTAACATTTCCATGGGTCTTGGGCCACGATTTTCACCACCATGTTCCGGTGATCCATCCATCAACATCGTATGGCCACTGGCCGTCAGTCCCTCAAAACAGACCCTGTCCCGTAAAACAATTGATGCTTTCATGACTATACAATCCTGAGTGATATGACTATAGGAATATTCAACCTGATGATTTAAAGAGTTTGGTATAGGCCTGACCCGGATCATCTTCCCGCATTAACGCTTCGCCGACCAGAAAACAATGCACACCCAGTCTCTGCATCCTGGCGACATCCTGTGTATTATGGATCCCACTTTCTGTGACAATGAGTGTTGATTCCGGTACGGCCTCATACAACTGTACGGTCGTTTCAAGCCGGGTATCGAAGGTACGCAGATTACGGTTGTTGATACCCAGCAAGCGTGGTTTAAGCAGCAATGCGCGTTTTAATTCCTCCAGGTTATGCACCTCCACCAAAACCGCCATACCCAAAGCACGTGCCAACCCGTATAGCTGCTGCAGTACCTGATCATCAAGCATGGCCACAATCAGCAGAACACAATCTGCACCCAGAACACGGGACTCATGAATCTGGTACGGTTCCAGCATAAAATCCTTGCGTAACACCGGCAATGGACAGGCAGCCCTGGCCGCTTGAAGATAGTCAGGACTACCCTGAAAATATTTTCGGTCTGTCAATACCGAAAGACAGGCTGCACCGGCTTTTGTATAGCTGTGTGCAATCTTTGCCGGTTCAAAATTTTCCCGAATCACCCCTTTGCTCGGCGAAGCTTTTTTGATCTCTGCGATCACGGCAGGTCGACCCTGCGTCAGTGCATTTTGCAAGGCAAGAACAAAATCCCTGAGCGGTGGGGCCTCGGCACACTGCTGCTGCAAGACAGCTAGTGGTATTTGTTGTTTGGCAGCCTCGATTTCCTCTAATTTGTACTGCTGAATACGCAATAAAATATCAGGTACCGGTTGCTGTCGCATCGCCATGCACTACACCGTATGTGAAAATGAAGTCAGTAGCTGCAGCCGTTGCAGTCCATCGCCAGAGGCCAATATGGCTTGTGCCTTTTTGACCCCCTCGGCCAGGCTGGACGATAACCCGGCGACATAGAGGGCCGCACCGGCATTGATGGCGACAATATCCGCTGCCGGGCCCTGTTGGCCATCCAACACAGCCTGCAGTTTCTGCAGACTCTGGTCGACATTCTCCACCACCAGTTCGGCACAATCTGCTTTGGCTATACCAAAATCTTCTGGACTAATGGTATAAACTTCAATCTTGCCATTATGCAACTCGGCAACGTTGGTATCACTACCGATACTGATTTCATCCATGCCGTCACAGGCATGCACGACCATGGCATGTTCACTACCAAGTTGTTGTAAGGCCGCAGCCATGGGCTCAATCCAGCGTTGATCATAGACGCCCAATAGTTGACGTCTTGCCTTGGCCGGATTGGTCAGTGGACCCAGAACATTGAAAATTGTGCGAATAGCCAGCTCGCGTCTGGGGCCAATGGCATACTTCATGGCTGAATGATGTGCCGGTGCAAACATGAAACCAACACCGGTTTGCTGAATACAACGGCTAATTTGCGCCGGGGATAAATCCAGACGCAACCCTGCTTTCTCCAGTACATCAGCGGCGCCGGAACTTGAAGAAACCGAACGATTGCCATGTTTCGCTACGTGACCACCGGCTGCTGCAACGACAAAGCAACAAGCTGTGGAGATATTGAAGGTGCGCAAACCATCCCCGCCGGTGCCGACAATATCCACCACGGACAGGTCTGCGGTATCGACAGGTGTTGCCATCTCCCGCATCACATCGGCCGCTGCAGCAACTTCATCCACAGTTTCTCCTTTCATACGCAGTGCGACCAGAAAACCACCAATTTGGGCTGGCGTCGCATCCCCACTCATGATGGCAGTCATCACCGAACGCATCTCCTCACCGCTCAAATCAGTTCGTTCTGTGATCCGCTTGATAGCCTGTTTGATTTCCATAGCACTCTCAATTCAATATTTAGTGGGTTGACGGTCCAGAAGGCTGAGCCTCAGTGGAAAGACGTAAAAAATTCTTCAGCAAATCATGACCATGCTGGGTCAATATCGATTCAGGGTGAAATTGCAAACCATGTACACCATGTTGCTGATGCTGCACTGCCATAATCTCTTGCTCAGCAGTCCAGGCGGTAATTTCCAGACACGCCGGCAGACTGGCTTTTTCTGCCACCAGAGAATGATAACGCGTGGCCTGAAATGGATTCGGTAATGCTTCAAACACACCCTGTTGCTGATGATGAATAAATGAAGTCTTACCATGCATTAAACGATCCGCATGAATAATGGTACCGCCATAAGCCTGACAGATCACCTGATGACCCAGACAAACCCCCAGAATGGGAATGACACCACTAAATGTATGCACCACTTCGAGAGAAATTCCTGCTTCATTCGGTGTACACGGCCCGGGTGATATGACGATGCTATCCGGCTGCAGTTCCTCGATTTGACGAAGAGAAATTCGGTCATTGCGAAAAACGTGCACAGTCTGCTGTAATTCACCGAAATACTGAACCAGATTGTAGGTAAATGAATCGTAATTATCGATCATCAAAATCATAGTTGCTACACCTTATACCAGCATACAATAGTTCGACAGGTTATTTCCTGGGATCGAGCCATGATGTCATCTTGTCTCATAAAATCTGGTCGATATCCAGTACGGCCTAGGAGGCTGTCCGAGAATAGAAGCCGTTGCGAGGGAGAGCAGATTTGAGGTCATTTTTTCGGTCATTTGAGGCGAATAGTTGTTCTATTTAACGAAAATGAGCGTAAAAATGGGCCAAATTCTGCTTTTCCGCAGTAGGCTCTCTATTCTCGGACAGCCTCCTAGAGCGTGAATCAACAGAAATTCCGGCCACTTCGCGAATACATAGCTGACACCATTCTGGTGATGCGGTTGTCAAACATCGAGATCACCACTAACCAGACCGGCATTGGCCATTTCCACAGCCCTGAACACGGCCTTGCCCTTGCTCAGGGTTTCCTGCCACTCATTGGCCGGGACTGAGTCGGCGACAATACCGGCACCAGCCTGGATATGCAGCACATGATCCCGTATGACAGCTGTACGAATTGTAATCGCGGTATCCATATTGCCATTCCAGCCAATATAACCTACTGCACCGGAATAAATTCCCCGTTTGACGGGTTCCAGCTCGTCGATGATTTCCATCGCCCTGACTTTTGGCGCACCGCTGACTGTCCCGGCCGGAAACGAAGCCCGTAATACATCGACAGCACTGAATCCAGGTTGCAGTTGACCTGACACATTGGAGACAATATGCATTACATGTGAATAACGCTCGATAATCATTTTCTCGGTCAATCGCACACTGCCGGTGGCGGCGACACGACCGACATCGTTACGTCCAAGGTCAACCAGCATCAGGTGTTCTGCCAACTCCTTGGGATCTGACAGCAATTCCTGCTCCAATTGTTGATCTTCCTCTTCATTGCTGCCACGTCGACGGGTGCCGGCAATTGGCCGCACGGTGACTTGCCCGTCTTCCAGTCTTACCAGTATTTCCGGAGAAGAACCGACGATGTGCAGACCATCCAGATTCAGATAATACATATACGGCGATGGATTGACTGTCCTTAATGCACGATATAAATGTAGCGGGGGTGCGGTGTACGGGATTGACAGCCGTTGTGACAGCACAACCTGAAAGATGTCTCCGTTATAGATGTATTCTCGACATTTCTCGACCGCTTGCTCGAAATCCTCGCGTTCAAACCCTGATTTATAATCTGACACGGCAGGTCCTTGCCCGCAATCTGCTGTGACCGGGGGGCGCACCGCCTCCGCCAGCTTTGCCACCAGATCATCAACACGGGCCAGAGCCTTTTCATAGGCATCTGGCAACTCGGGATCGGTATGGACCACAACATGCAAACGGCCACTGAAGTTGTCGAACACAATCACTTCTTTTGATACCATCAACACGATGTCAGGCGCATCCACTGGATCGGGTTTAGTACTTAAACCAAGATGCGGTTCAATATAACGGATGGTGTCATAACCGAAATAGCCCACCAGACCACCGGTAAATTTTGGCAAACCCTCGATCGCAGGCACCCGAAACCGATGTTGATAGCGATCAATCTCGGTCAATGGGTCTTCGCAATAAAGATCTTCGATCACCACACCATCACGCTCGATGATCAGTTGCTGTCCAACAACCTTGAGAATCTCCCTGGCGGGCAATCCTATGATTGAATAACGTCCCCATTTTTCGCCTCCCTGCACCGACTCAAACAAATAGCTGTAGGGGCCTGCTGCCAGCTTCATATAGGTGCTGACCGGCGTGTCGAGGTCGGCGAGGACTTCGCGACTGACCGGAACCAAATTATAGCCTTGCTCGGCATAATGCTGAAAACGGGATTGGGTAATAAACATCGGATACTCCACGACAAGAAAAAAGCGATTTAAACGGGTAAAGACTGGTTTCTCATTCGCCTCGCCAGCACTGTGGCCACTTGTTTGCTGTCGTAATCATATGCTTGATTGTATCCTGTTTATCATTTCTGCTGTCCACGTATCCAGACGTATACTTATGCTTGAAGCCTGCACACGGAAGTCTCGATCGCTGACATTTTTCGCTCGACGGCCATAGGCGAACTGCACACCACCGTGGTTTCCGTTATTTCAAAACCCTGACAGCTACTACTGCAGAACAAATGACCGGCTGTCGACCTCGATGTGGATTATGTCATGAGACCCAGTTGTTTGGGAAGCTCGGAAAAGTCATTCAGTAAGGCCTGCAAATGCAGAGCCTGCAGATCTACGCCTTGATGATAGCCATAGCTCACCAGCATTACCCGTATCCCGCTGGCAAGCGCGGCGTGATAATCACTGATTGAATCACCCACCATAACGGTTTGTTGTGGTTCCACATCCAGCGTTCGCAACACTTCCAGCAAGGGCCCTGGATCAGGTTTGCGCACACGCAGGGTATCACCACTGATCACCGGTTGAAGATATTGATTAATCCCGAGGTTTTTCAATAATGGGAGTGTGAAAGCCGCCGGTTTATTGGTAACGCAAGCCATCTGGCAACCATCGGATTGTAATCGCGACAAAACCTCGGCCACACCGGGATAGAGTTCACTTCGATCGCTTAAATGTTGCCAATACGCAACGAAGAACTGTGCTCTGGCCTCTTCAAGCAAGCAGGGATCAGGTTCACCTTGCATGGTCCCGGTCAAGGCCCGTTTGAGCAGACGCAGTGCCCCATTGCCCACCCATTTTCGTACGGATGTTTCAGACACCCTGGATCTGCCCTGGGCATCGAGCATCAGATTAACTGCCAGGGCAAGATCAGGGACGGAATCAACCAGCGTGCCATCGAGATCAAATATAATCAGTTTCACATCAATTCTCATCAGTAAAAAATTCACCGACTGTTTTCTTGCTGAAAATGCAGACAACGAATTCCTGTTATCAAATTTTCAGTGGGAACTGCAGGTCTATCAACTGATGGGAAC
>CAZTLH010000066.1:0-10404 GCA_964614335.1 uncultured Gammaproteobacteria bacterium | reverse complement strand
ATCGTGAGCTGTACACACTGGTTTGCAAGTTTGCCAATTGTCTGAAGGACAAGGGGGTCAACAAAGGTGATCGGGTGGCAATCTATATGCCCATGATTCCTGAAGCTGCCGTGGCAATGCTGGCCTGTGCCCGTATCGGAGCGGTTCACTCGGTGGTCTTTGGCGGGTTTTCTCCGGAAGCTTTGAAAGACCGTATACTCGATTCTGATTGTAAGGTGGTAGTAACGTCTGATGAAGGTTTTCGCGGTGGTCGACATGTAGCCATGAAATCCAATGTCGATGAGGCAGTGAAAAGCTGCGATTGTGTGGAGACTGTTTTTGTTGTGCAGCGCACGGGTGGTGACGTGCACTGGAACAATAAGCTTGATGTCTGGTATCACGAAGTCATGGACAAGGCATCCGATCAATGTCTGCCAGTCGAGATGGATGCCGAAGATCCACTATTTATACTGTATACCTCGGGATCAACCGGCAAACCGAAGGGTGTGCTTCACACTATCGGTGGTTATCTATTATATGCTGCTGTTTCACATAAATTTGTGTTTGATTACCATGATGGCGATGTATTCTGGTGTACTGCGGATGTAGGCTGGATCACCGGCCATTCGTATATTGTCTATGGTCCCCTGGCCAATGGTGCAACCACGGTCATGTATGAAGGTGTTCCAACCTATCCCGATTCCAGTCGTTTCTGGCAAGTCATCGACAAACACCAGATCAATATCTTTTATACTGCGCCGACAGCGATTCGGGCTCTGATGCGTGACGGGGATGAACCGGTGGCCCGTACCAGCCGAAAATCCTTGCGTCTACTCGGTACCGTCGGTGAACCCATCAATCCAGAAGCATGGGAGTGGTATAACCGGGTGGTTGGTGAAAATCACTGCCCCATCGTCGATACCTGGTGGCAGACTGAAACCGGTGGTATTTTGATTACACCTTTGCCTGGCGCTACAGCCACCAAGCCTGGCTCGGCAACCCGACCTTTCTTTGGTATTACCCCGGCCCTGGTGGACAATGACGGTCAGTTGCTTGAAGGAGCGGCCTCGGGCAACCTCGTTATCACCACACCCTGGCCAGGCATGATGCGCACCGTTTATGGTGATCAACAGCGTTTTATTGACACCTATTTCACCTCTTTTCCAGGCTATTATTTTACCGGCGATGGTGCTCGCAGGGATGAAGATGGCTATTACTGGATTACCGGGCGAGTGGACGATGTGATCAATGTCTCCGGGCATCGTATGGGTACTGCAGAGGTAGAAAGCGCACTGGTTCTGCATGAAGCGGTAGCCGAAGCCGCAGTGGTCGGTTTTCCACATGATATCAAAGGTCAGGGTATTTATGCCTACGTAACCTTGATGGCGGGTCTCGAGCCGTCCGAGCCCTTGCGTAAAGAACTGCAGCAAATCGTACGTAAGGAAATCGGTCCGATTGCCACACCCGATGCTATTCAGTGGGCACCGAGTTTGCCGAAAACCCGGTCTGGAAAAATCATGCGTCGAATTCTACGCAAAATCGCTGCCAACGAATTTGACACGCTGGGTGATACCTCGACATTGGCGGATTCTTCTGTGGTTGAAGATTTAAAGAGTAATCGCGTCAGTCTCTGAATGAAGTTACATGTTTAATGTAGCACTGGCCCGGGGAGGTGATCCCCGGGCTTTTTTTGCCCTTTTATTGTGCAGGGGCTCTCGCTAACTCAGGATTTGCTACTGTTTTTTCGTTCGATGGCCATAAATCACCATCTGGCTCAAAAACGACCGTCAGATCATGTGTTCCATAATCTTGTCGTTAGTGTCCAATCACCACCGGACGGGTCTACTGTGTTTGTCTGCCAAGCCAGGCTTGAAGACCCATGGCATTGAGTCTGATATCATTACCGAGCAGAGATGAAAAATCAGATTCACTCATTCCAAGGTAGTGAAGTCGCTCTCTGAAGTGATGTAGTAACTTTTCCGTGATCAGATTCTCACAGGATAATGACGGGTTATCTGCGGCTGTTTCACCACAGGACAGGGCAATATCACGATGATGGCAAACGCTGCTGCGAAGCTGTGTGAAGTAATTGGCATTGAGTCGATGCAGACCAAAGTGGGTCAACGCGACCCAGCGGGCATTATATGCCTGCAAACGCTGGATCGATTCCAGTAGCAGCTTGGGTTGAAACTGCACCGGTGTGGTGGAGGCAAAGATACAGGGCTTGTCGGTTAGTTGTAGCTCAGGATAGGCAATACCCAGCGTGTCACCACTGAACAGGGTCATCAGTTCCGGCACATGAATGCAAAAATGATGAAATGCATGGCCCGGTGTATTGATAAATTGCAATGTGATCCGGCCCAGCATGCACTGTTCACCGTCCTCCATACGGCTGATGCGGGATTCGGCCACTGGTACGACGGTGCCATATAACTCGTCGGTACGTTTTGAGCCATAGACCTGTCTGGTTCCATTCAATAGTTGACCAGGGTCGATCATATGACGGGCACCTTTGGGGTGAATCAGTAATCTGGCATACCGGCAATATTGCATCAAGGCACCGGCACCACCGGCATGGTCCAGGTGTACGTGGGTCGGGATGATGTAACGCACCTGATCGGTATGAAAGCCGCGTTGTCCTAGCACTTCGAGAATACGTCCGACGGAAGGGCTGGTTGCAGTCTCGATAATGGCGATTTCATTATCATCGGCCAGAAGATACACAGCCGCCAGGTTGGGGCGGCAGTAACCACTGTCGATCACGGTTATGGCAGCGACGGGGGAAGTATACTGGCTCATCAAGCAAAGTCCGAAGTTGGTGTTTTACTGCTCCTCGCACCAGGGTTGTGAAGCATAGGATCTGTTGGCTGTTTTAGGTTGATTGCGGCCAATTATGGTCATCGAGCAAAAAAAAACAGTCGGTAAATCCAGCGTTAGCAGTGATATCTGGTGTTATGCAGTTTCTGGTGTTCTGAAGTGCAGACGATCGCTGTTCTGGATATAGTCGATAAACTTGTCAAATGGTAAAGGCTTGTTGATGTAATAGCCTTGTGCCAGATCGCAATTGTAGTCCTGTAATTGTTGCATCGTAGCCTCATCTTCGACGCCTTCGGCGGTAACAGACAGACCAAGATTATGCGCCAGATTGATGGTTGCGTTTACGATTACCTGATCATTGTTGTTTTGCAATATATCGGTCACAAATGAGCGGTCGATCTTGAGTTCAGATAGTGGCATTTTCTTTAAATAGGCGAGTGAGGAATATCCGGTGCCATAATCATCGATTGACAGTGAAAAACCCTGGTCGTGGAGTTTGTGGATAATCTCCAGTGATCGCTCCGGATCAGTCATAATTGCTCCTTCGGTGATTTCCATCATCATCCATTTCGGCTGTACTCCGGAAGCTACCGCCAGACCCGCAATCAGATCCGGGAGTTCTGGATCATGCAAATCACGTGCCGAGAGATTGACAGAAATTTTAATTTCGATGCCCATTTTGTGAAATCGCACACAATCCGCAAAAGCTCGACGGATTGCCCAGGCCGTCAGGTGTTGAATGACCCGGGTGCGCTCGGCCATGGGGATAAACTCGTCAGGGGGCACCAGACCATGCTTGGGATGATTCCATCGTACCAGGGATTCTGCACCATACAAAGAATTGCCCGTGGTCGAGGCCTTGCCCTGATAATAAAGCTCCAGTTCATCACTCTCGATGGCTTTTCTGAGCTCCCCGATCAAGGTCAGGCGATGGCTGCTGTAGGCGTCAAATGATTTATCATAGACGGCATAGCCTTTTTCTTCGACCCGAGCGTAATTTAACGCCACGGCAGCGCGCTGGAGAAGGGTGTCGAAATCATTGCCATGCCGTGGGTATTCAACAATTCCGATGTTGGAAATAATGGCAACCGGTGATTGATTGACCTGGAAAACCGGTTCGACGGTCTTGAGAATATTACTTGCGAGCTGTCGGGCGGCTTCTGTGTTATCCCGAAACAGCACACTAAATATACTGCCATCGATACGCGCCAATGTGTCGCTGTTTTTTGTTACACCCTGCATTCGGCGGGCAAACTGTTTGATAATCAGATCGCAGGCGTTATGTCCCAGTGTTGTTCTGATTTCATTATAGTTCTGGATTTCAATCAGTAGCACTGAAACCGGATTTTGATTGCCGGCATGAATGATTTCACGTTCGGCTCGATCCAGAAATAGTGACTGGTTGGGTAGATCGGTGAGGCGGTCATGGGTAGACGTGTAGCTGGCCGTTTTTTCCAGATTATCTGCCAGCGAACGCAATTCACTGGTCTGATCAAATACCATGGCGCCCGCTTCGTAAACCAGAATGGAGCTGGAGTATTGGCCCCAGAAGCCAAAAACGAAAGGCATTATATCCAGGATCCATAATGCAATATTGGTTTTCTGGACGGTAATGATGCTGTTTATGGTAATTACACCTGTGGTAAAAATGCTGACCACGAGTGTGGCAATAATGATGGTGGTGATTGCGATGGCAATACCGATATAGGCTGTTCTGGAAGCCCGACTCTTTAGTAAGTTGACATTACTGCGTAGCAGTCGCGAAGACTGGCTTTTTATATTTTCCATAATGCAGGATTAGTCTCCACGGACAATTTTAAAATTGGCTGGCAGTTATGAGTTACCAGTTCATTGATTTTTGTAGTGGCTGATTCGGACCAACGTATAACTTGTCTAACAAAAGTATACCTCGCCGGGGCTTGACATGATAGGATAGCGCCCTTGTTTTTGTTCATGGCGGCAAGGATCGGCTTCCAGATGACGATAGGTTGTGAACCCGGTCAGATCCGGAAGGAAGCAGCCGTAGCGACTGATTCGGGTGTCTGGATCAGGCTGATCCGAGCCGCCACCATTTTATTTGCTGCCGCATATAGATCAAACTCCCCTAGGAGGCTGTCCGAGAACAGAGAGCCTACTGCGAAAAAGCGGACTTTGGCCCATTTTTCCGCTCATTTTCGTTAAATAGAACGACTATTCCATCCTTAGGTCCGTAAACGGCACATCCCTGTGCCACTCCTCGCCTCAAATGATCGAAAAAATGACCTCACCCGCTTTCCCTCGTTACGACCGCCATGGATGGCGGAAGTGCCGGTTTTGCAGGAGCAACAAATCGGTCGTCTCCCATTCTCGGGTGGTACTCTCAGGGGTGATATGAGTGCATTTGCTTGTACACATATTCATGTGCTGTAATGTTATCGAAACGATATCAGGAACAAACGCATGAAAATCTTCATCGTGGCTGGTGAAACGTCGGGTGATTTACTTGCGGCCAATCTGATACAGAGTCTCAATACTATTCGAGCCGATTGTCAATTCATCGGTATCGGTGGTCCAATGATGGAGGCGCAAGGATGCAACTGTCTCTATGCCATGCGGGAAATTTCGGTGATGGGTGTGGACCAGTTAGTAGGTCGTATTAAACGTATCCTGGAAATACGTCGTCGTTTGCGCAATTACATACTCCAGGTGCAACCAGCCGTCTTTGTTGGTGTGGATGTTCCGGATTTTAATCTTGGTCTGGAGCTTGATTTGCGAAAGTCCGGTATACCCTGTGTGCATTATGTCAGTCCAACGGTATGGGCCTGGCGAGGTTATCGAATTCATAAAATTGCCAGGGCGGTGGACAGGATGTTGACCCTGTTTCCATTTGAGACGGAATATTATCGCGAACATCGAATCCCGGTCACCTATGTCGGCCATCCATTGGCCAGTGAGATTGCCAATATGGAAAGTACCCCTGCTTCCAGAGTGGCCCTCGATGTACCTGAAACGCAGACACTGGTGGCTGTTTTACCCGGCAGCAGGGTCAGCGAAGTCGATCGCTTGTTTCCGGTATTCCTTGCCACCATTGAGATTCTGAACAGGGAATTTCCACAAATACGCTGGCTGGTACCTGCTGTGAATAAGCGAATGTATGAAAAAATACAAAGCCTGTGCCAGAAACTGGCACCAACGATCGCTGTGGATTTGTGTATTGGCCAATCGAGACGAATCCTCAATGCCGCCAATATTGCCTTGTTGGCCTCAGGAACTGCGGCCCTGGAAGCTGCCTTGTTACAAAAGCCGATGGTAGTAGCCTATCGTGTTTCGGTCATTACATCATTATTTATCAGAATGTTTCGCTCGGTAAATTATTTTTCCATGCCCAATCATTTGACGGACAAACCGGTCGTTCCGGAATATTTGCAGTCCAGAGCAAATCCACAGCAACTCTCCGCCGCTGTCCGGGAATTACTGGTGAATCCAGAGGCCAGACAACGTCAATGCCGGGCATTTTCTGTGTTGCCATCGTTGATGCAACAGTCGACCGATCGGCTCGCATCAGAAGCTGTCCTTGAAGTGGCGCGAGACGCTGTGAAATGAACTGGGATCAATATCACTTGCTGGCCGGGGTTGATGAAGTGGGAAGAGGGGCGCTGGCCGGCCCTGTAGCAGCAGCGGCGGTAATACTGGGTTCAGAAGAAATTGCCGGTCTGGATGATTCCAAGGTGCTTTCAGCACCCAGACGGGTGTATTTGGCAGGTCAAATCAGGCAACACGCAGTCGCCTGGTGTGTTGCCTGCGCCAGTGCCAGGGAAATTGAACAAATCAATATTCGTCAAGCATCGCTGCTGGCCATGCTTCGGGCTGTCGAGGGTTTGTCAAAAATACCGGACAAGGTGCTGGTTGATGGCAATTGTTTGCCCCGGTGGTCCTATGACGCGACGTCGATCATCGGTGGCGATCGCAAGATAGAGGCCATTTCTGCAGCTTCAATCCTGGCTAAAGTGTGGAGAGACAGTCTTATGATCCGGCTTCATGACATCTATCCGGTCTATGCTTTTGCCAGCAACAAAGGCTATCCGACTCCCCGGCACCTCGCTGCATTACAAAAATTTGGCGCCACCACGACGCATCGCTGTACATTTGCTCCGGTCCGACGGCTGCTGTCTTCAGTAGCGGCGAGAGATAGCGATTGATGTTTATACATCTTCATGTACACAGCGAGTATTCGCTGGTTGACAGTATCATCCGTCCACCGGCCCTGGTTGAGCGATGCCGCAAGTTGGCCATGCCCGCGGTTGCCGTTACTGATGTCTCGAATACGTTTGGTATGCTGCGTTTTTATGAAGCCGCCATACGTACAGGCATCAAGCCCATTGTTGGCGTAGACGTCTGGATCGATAATACCTTCAACGATAAAAAGCCCTTGAAAATGACATTAATCTGTCAGAATCTTGTAGGGTACCAGAATCTCTGCCGATTGCTGTCACGGGCCTATGACGAGGGGCAGCACAAGGATTATGTCTGTCTTTCCGAGTCCTGGCTACAGGGCAACACACTGGGTCTGATTGCATTGTCAGGCGGTCTGAATGGTGCCGTAGGTGCGGCCATGCTTACCGATAATGATTCCCGGCTGAAGACCCAGCTTGAGTATTATTGCCAGTGTTTTCCGGACCGATTTTATCTGGAAGTCAGTCGTATTGGTGTTGCCAACGAAGAAAACTGTATATCGTATACGTTGGATTTGGCCACGCAGTTCAGCTTGCCCGTGTTGGCGACAAATCAAGTCTGTTTTCTGGAGCAGAGTGAATACCTTATTCACGAAATCCGCACCTGCATCCAGCGAGGCGAGACCCTCGATAATCCTCAACGAAGAAGGGATTACACCACAGAACAATATCTTAAATCGCCGAAACAGATGCAGATTCTGTTTGCAGATATTCCTGAAGCGTTAACAAACTCTGTTGAAATTGCCCGCCGTTGTAATCTGGAACTGGATATTGGCCATACCTATTTACCGGCCTATCCCGAAACAGAAGGGATGGACGTGAGCAATTATCACCGGATGCAGGCAGAACAAGGTCTGGAATTACGCCTTGGAAGCACACGAGAGCAGTTATCTGAATCGACTGAAGCTTATTGGCAGCGTCTGGACATCGAGTTGGCGGTCATTCAAAAGATGGGTTTTGATGGTTATTTCCTCATTGTCGCGGATATCGTCAAATGGGCCAAGGAGCAGGGTATTCCCGTGGGGCCAGGGCGTGGATCGGGTGCCGGGTCGCTGGTGGCCTACGCCCTCAAGATTACCGATATCGATCCGCTGACCTATGATCTGCTGTTTGAACGATTTCTGAATCCTGAAAGAATATCGATGCCGGATTTTGATATTGACATCTGCATGGATAATCGAGACCGTGTGATCGACTACATCGGCGAGCGTTATGGCAGGGAAAAAGTTTCGCAAATCGTAACGCATGGCACAATGGCCGCAAAAGCCGTGGTCAGAGATGTTGGCAGGGTTTTGGGATTTCCGTATGGTTTTGTCGACAGGGTAGCCAAACTCATCCCATTTGTACCTGGTGTTACCTTGAAAAAATCCCTGCTTGAAGAACAGGAGCTGATTGATCTATACGAAAGTGATGAGGAAGTACAGCAATTGCTGGATCAGGCGATGCCACTTGAAGGCTTGACCCGAAATGTCGGAAAACATGCCGGTGGCGTGGTCATTGCACCAACTGAGTTAACCGATTTTACCCCCTTATACCGTGAATCACCCCTGGCTCCTCCGATCACCCATCTGGACAAGGTGGACATTGAAAAAATTGGTCTGGTCAAGTTCGATTTCCTGGGTTTGCGTACTCTGACCATTATTGATTGGGCCGTAAAAGCCATCAATGAAGGTTTGCGGCGAGATCATAAACCGTTGCTCGATATTTCACTGATAGACCTTGCTGACAAAAAAACGTTTGAGCTGATTTGCAAGGCCAATACGATCGGTGTGTTTCAGCTTGAGGGCAGGGGTGTGCGGGGGTTGATCCGTGATTTACAACCTGATAATTTCGACGATATTGTTTCTGTTGTGGCGTTATACCGTCCAGGACCCCTTGGGTCTGGGATACCAAAAGATTTTGTCCGGTTCAAACACGGTGAAGCCCCCGTGACTTATCTGCACCCGTTACTGGAGCCTGTTCTCAAACCGACCTATGGCGTGATCATTTACCAGGAACAGGTTATGAAGATCAGTCAGGTACTGGGGGGCTACAGTCTGGGTGCTGCAGATTTATTACGTCGCGCCATGGGTAAAAAAGATAAGAATATCATGCATGCCCAGCGCTCTGAATTTGTCCAGGGTGCTGAAAAAAAAGGTGTAGATGCAAAACTCGCAGACCATATATTTGATGTCATAGAAAAATTTGCCGAATATGGATTTAATAAATCTCACTCTGTAGCCTATGGTCTGGTGGCCTTTCAGACGGCCTGGTTAAAGACGCACTATCCGGCTGAATTTATGGCAGCGACCCTGAGTTCGACCCTGGAGCAAACCGAAACCATAAAACGCATGTTGTGGGATTGTCAGGAACACGATATCAGCGTTGAAATGCCGGATATCAATCACAGTCTGTATTATTTTACCGCCATATCCAGTCGCAAAATTCTTTACGGACTCGGTGCCATCAAGGGACTGGGCAGAAACGCGATCGATAATATCACTGCTGCCAGAGACCATGGCGGTGTATTCAAGTCACTTAGTGACTTGTGTTGTCGTGTTGATCCTGGAGTCGTCAATCGGCGTGCACTGCTGGCCTTGATCAAGGCGGGAGCACTGGATAGTCTGTCAGACAATCGGGCGGGGCTGATTGCCGGTTTGGAAGATGCCTTGAATCTGGCGATACAGCAGAACAAGGATCGTTTGACGGGGCAAGCTGATTTGTTTGGTACCATGAAATCGGTAAATGTTGTTGATGACAGTACTAAGACCCCGCCCTGGGATCATTCAAAACTACTGGAAGAGGAAAAAACGGCATTGGGTCTGTATCTGAGTGATCATCCCATGACACAGTATCGGAGCGAATTTTCGGAATTAGTGCCCAGCGTGCTGGCCCGGCTCAGTCCATTGCCAAAAAGGGAATTGACCGTGTCCGGTTGTCTCGAATCCACCTGGGTCCGAAACGGCAACAAGGGCAGAAGTGCCGGGTTATTGCTTGATGATGGGACGGCCAGACTCGAAGTAACCTGTAATATTAAAGTTTATGAAAAGGCCAGTGGCTGTCTGGTTAAGGGTCGTCCGCTGGTTGTACACGGCTCGATCCGTGAAGACAAGGATACCGGTAATCCGATATTGCGCGGTACCGAGATCTATTCCATTGAGGAGGCCCGGACCCAGTATGCGACCGTGATAGAACTGTCCATTGATGTGGACGACGAAGACTAGGGGGCGGTGATCGAAAAGCTGGCCCTTCGCAAAGGCGAGTGGGCCGAGATGCGCCCTGCCGGTGTCGGCAAGACGCGCCTGATCGCGCATGTTCCGTCACGTGGTCTGATCGGTTATCACGGCGAGTTTTTGACCGATACCCGTGGAACCGGTGTTCTCAATCGGGTTTTCCATGAATGGGTGCCCTTCAAAGG
>CAZTLH010000065.1:0-10413 GCA_964614335.1 uncultured Gammaproteobacteria bacterium | reverse complement strand
GAAGAGTAATGTTATATTTTACAGCATAACTGCAGCAACCTCAAAACCGGATGTCAGATCAGCAGTGGTTCCCGCTAACTTTAATATTGCTGACTGATTTTTCGCTTGATGGTCATTGGCTAACTTGCTCAAAAATCGGCCGACAAATTCTGCATTCCATATTACTGGAGGGAACTCCTCAGATTTGTTACAAGTCAGGTATTATATCTAAGTATTGATAAGCTTAAAGCCTTAATCACATTTAAAATAAACTGATTTTAAAAAACCTCACAAGATACACTATGGTGTGTCAGAGAACTTGAGACTGGATGGTCACAGAGAACAGACAGTTTCGGAGCATACAGATATGGTGGTTGTTGAGCTGAAAAAATGTGTGGATGATGATTCTGTTGATTTGTTGCAGCAGATCGCCAATGGTAGTGAACGCGCCATGCGTGAGTTCTATAATCGTTTTGAGCGAACCGTCTACACTTTTTCGCTGAGTCGATTGAACGATTCCTGTATTGCTTCCGACATAGTCAATGAAGTGATGTTGGCGGTCTGGAATGGAGCAAAACAATTCAGGCAAGGTTCCAAAGTCAAAACCTGGTTGTTGGGGATCACCCGCTATAAAGTGATCGATCAGCTACGCAAGCGCAAACGGGATGAATTTGATGAACTGGACAACGAAGTTCCGGATGACAGTCTCACCACAGAACAGTTGTTGGCAAAAGCAGCAGACAAGGCAGCCATTTTAGATTGTATGGAGCATTTGTCAGCTGCCCAGCGTGAGGTGATGCAACTGGTCTTTTATGAAGAGCTGCACTACCGGGAAGTCGCCGAGTTGACAGGCTGTCCGGAAGGGACAGTCAAGACCCGTGTGTATCATGCCAAGCTGTGGCTGAAGAAATGCCTGGAAAGGTGGTTACGTGAGGATTGAACGATGGTCTCAAGAATTGATGACAAGCAACAACAGCTGAAAAAGCTTCTACCGTGGTATGTAAATGGCACATTGGCAGCGGAAGAACGGATGCAAGTTAAAGAATATGTTGCTGCGGACCCAAATGGGCAAGCTGAGGTCGATTTTCTCAAATCGGTGCAAACTGCGATCAGGGAACAGCAGGAAGATGTTGTGTCCCCGGCTGAGTTTGGCTGGCAGCGACTACAGAGAACGATCACCGAACAACGCCATGAATCAAACACTGAATCAACTAACCGATGGTGGCGTCCCACTCTCGCAGCAGCTGCAATTCTGTTAATGATCCAGGGCGGCGTCTTGTTGCAGATATGGCCTGTTTATCAGCAGCACTACACGGTTTTGTCGTCACACCCACAGTCGACCGGCGGTACTGTATTGCAAATCAGTTTTGAACCGAATATCACAGAGCAGCGATTGCGGGAGATCATTAATAAAGTCGATGCCCGTATTATAGGGGGTCCGGGCTCTCTTGGTATTTACCGACTTCAGCTGCCAGAAAATATAAAACAGCCTGCTGAAGTCGGCTTGCTGATTGAAAAATTGCGC
Source organism: uncultured Gammaproteobacteria bacterium (assembly GCA_964614335.1). Classification (GTDB taxonomy): domain Bacteria; phylum Pseudomonadota; class Gammaproteobacteria; order Arenicellales; family DRJH01; genus DRJH01. The sequence continues at coordinate 8,909 of CAZTLH010000065.1, read as the reverse complement.
AATACGCCTGGTATCGCTGTCGTTGAATTCGATTGAGTCTCCAGACTGGAAAATGAAGAATTTGGCGCAATCCTGCTGGTTAATCTTGCTTGTGGGCAGTATGTCTGTCCAGGCGCAGACTGCTCCCCAGCCAATATCAGCAATTATGAATCCGCTAATACCGAAGATTTCAGGATCTGCCAAGAACGCTGGAAAGAAGAAAAAAAAGCTCCTGAATGTGAAGAAGACTGTGATTACTGCAAACAAGATAGCGCCCAATCGTGCCATATTTCAATCTAAAAAGATCCTTTTCCCTGCCATCAATTCATCGGGACAAACGAAGATTGGAGACAAGCCGAACATCAGTGTTAGCACAGCTCCAACGGCGCCAGATACCTACACAACTCCACAAAGCTCAACAGCACCACCGATATCGACTGCACCTCGCCAGGGCCCGGTAAAACCAGTTCCAAAGACCCCTTCAGCTCCGACCGCGCTGCCTTCCAACACTGTTCCAGCAGCCAGAGTGATCACTGCCAATCCCACAACGGGGCCTCAGTCACCTACAAAGCCCAAAGCTGATGCAGGTCATCAATCAGCGGGTAATGCTCCCCGTCAACAGTTGGCGAGCCCGCACCCCACTGCTCCTGTCCCAGGGGGTGTTGCAGTTCCGATAGCCCCACCATCAGCAAACCCACAACAAGAGCTCAAACTCCAGGCCATGATAAATCGTAATCCGGTAGGGGTGTTGCCAGGCATTGCATTTCAATTCAATGACGACCAGAAACCAACAGAAGTTGAAGTTAAACGATATGTGCCCGAAGAAATCACTTTGGTCAGTGATTCTCTGCCGCAGGCGCTGGCCCAGTCCCGGTTTTTTACGGCTCAGGGTTTTCGAATTCTGCGCCGACAGGCATTGTCCAATCTGGATTTTGTTTATTCGGTATTTGGCACACCCAATAATCTGAATGCAGGCCAGGCCAAACGCTTGTTGCAAAAATTGGCTCCGCAACTTCGGGTTGATGTCAATCATCGATATCGATTACAGGGCACCCAGTCCAGGCCCCGACTGTATGCCGGGAAAGTTCTGGGTTGGCAGCGTGGGCAGAATACCTGTAGTCAAGGCGTGAAGATAGGCTTGATCGATACTGGCGTCGATACTCGCCACCCGGCCTTGCAAAATGCACATATTGCTAATATGACCGTAATCCCTGCTGGCTATCCGTTGGCTCCACTGGATCACGGTACCGGTGTGGCCAATCTGTTGCTTGGGCATTCCAGCAAAGGTTTTTTCAATGGCGTGTTGCCGGTAGCCAGTATGGTGGTGGTCAGCAGCTTCATAAAACGTCCCGGGCAACAAATCGAGACCACAGCGGAATGGCTAACGAAAGCACTGGATTTACTGGTTGGTAACAAGGTGCAAGTGATCAATATGAGTCTGGGTGGTGGGCGTGATCGATTGCTGGATCGAGCGTTAACTTCTGTTCAGCAACATGCCGTGATTGTGGTTGCGGCGGCAGGAAATGGTGGGGCGAAGGCAGCCCCTGTTTATCCGGCGGCTTATCCCGGGGTAATCGCGGTCACAGCGATCGATTCTCATCTGCATGTTTTCAGGCAAGCCAATCAGGGTACCTATGTCGAGTTTGCCGCACCAGGAGTTGATGTGTGGTCGGCGCGTGCGGTCGAAGGAGGCAGGTATTACAGCGGCACGTCATTCTCTACCCCTTTTGTAACCGCGGCAGTCGCGCAATTATTACGCGGCCACACACTGAATATACGGGAGATCAGAAGGCGGTTGCGCTCCCGGGTACGGGATCTCGGTATACCAGGACGGGACCCTGTCTTTGGCTATGGCTTGATCCAGTTTCCAAAAAGCTGCTCTGAGCGGTCATAACGCTGCCTATCTGATTCGAAAACGGCATCTGGAGATTCTGTGCTGTCGACAGTTGCCTGCAGAGCCACGCTACGCATACTGTTGTTCTTGATTTTGGCAGGAGAGGTAGCGTGGGCCAGCAGCTCACTTAAGCTTATGAAATTCAGGATTTGTCAGCTGTTTTTGAGTCAGCAGATCCAATGGACGGCAAGTGAAAAAAACAATCGGAAAATTCTATGTTAGCACTGCCAGTGATGATGAGAGGTTGATCTTCGTATCTGTGGCCAACTGCTGGTACAATGCCCCGCTTTCATAAAATACCTGATTACGGAGAATCCACATGACAGAGACAATGCCTCCCACAGTACGGATGGAGACCAGTCACGGCACCATCGATATTGTCTGTGACCCTGAAAAAGCCCCATTGACCGTTGAAAACTTTCTTTCCTATGTGGACGGCGGTTTTTTTGATGGCCTGATTTTTCATCGTGTGATTCCTGGATTTATGGTCCAGGGTGGTGGCTTTGAGCCGGGTATGCGTGAAAAAGCCAATCAGGCACCAATCAACAACGAAGCTGATAATGGATTGCCAAATAAACGTGGTTCATTGGCCATGGCCCGAACCGGTGATCCTCATTCTGCGACCTCACAGTTTTTTATTAACCTGACAGATAACACCTTCCTGAATCATTCCGGAAAGAACCCACAGGGTTGGGGTTATGCAGTTTTTGCAGAAGTGACCGAGGGTATGGAGGTGGTCGATGCCATTGCCGGTGTGCCAACAGCCAACCATGGCCCACATGGTGATGTGCCGGTCGATGATGTGGTGATTACAAAAGCCAGCCGTTTTTAAAGCCGGCCCCGGTATTTAACAGCGTATCATCTCGAGATTGTGGCGCGACAGGCTGTGGTTGCCATGATCATCGATTAAATAGCTGCGACCGAGGCAAATTGCCGTTTCGGTATCACTGTCCATCAGGATCATGTGCAGGAAAAACACCATTCCGGGCTGGATGATGGTGGCGGCATTGTCGTAAAACATTTGTCGCTCCATCCAGCTGGGTGAAAACCGTGCGCCAAGGGCATATCCGCAGGCATTCAGACGGTGTTGTCCGAGACCAAGTTTGTCCAGAGTGGCGCTATGGGCGGTGTAGACTCGGGACATCGGCTCACCCGGTTGCAGTTGGTCTTCACAGTTTTGCAGGGCCTCACGTGCTGCATCATGCAAACGGTGGTGTTGTTTTGTGGCCTTACCGATGATCAGCGTACGCATCAGTGCAGCGTGATAATGCCGGTACACGCCAGCCCATTCCAGGGTGAGCTGGTCGTTGTCTGAAAGCTTGCGACGACCGGCGTTGTAACGACACAGCAGGGCGTGGTCAGAGGAACCGATAATAAATTCATTGGCAGGATAATCTCCACCGCCAGCAAAAATTGCACCCTGCATGGCGGCAAGTATCTGTGCTTCACCAACCCCGGCGCCGGCCAGATTGACGGCAGCATCCAGGGCATCATCCGCCAGTTCAGCCGCTTTTTTGACATAGACCAGTTCGGCATCCGACTTTACCAGACGGAGTGCCGAAACCAGATCCGAACTCTCAATTAATTCGACACGATTGTCGAGCTGTGAAAAGAGACGTTGACCATTCAGGGCTGTCAGACCCTGGGTGTCGGCTTCGATACCCAGACGTTTGCCAGTCAGGCCGAGGGTTTGCAGCACATCCAAAAGTGATAGGGTCGGATCAACACCCTCGCCATCGACCCAAAGACGAATATCGTGGATATTGGAAGTCAGTTGGGCCTGACGCAGATCGGCAGAACGTGTCAGCAATACCGGTTGTGGACCGCCCACAACCAGACATTGAAAGAAACAATAGCCGAAGCTGTCATAACCGGTTAGCCAGTATTGACTTTCCGGAGCAAACAGCAACATGCCATCCAGGCCCCGGTGAGACATTTCAGCCTCAAGTTTGGCCATGCGTGAGGAAAATTCCTGATCGGTAAAATGCCGCATCCTGCCCCTCCGGATTGGGATATTGGCTGGTGTTTGTATCTATGGATCTCTGAATAGGCGGATCCTGTAGCAGGCACTCCCGCATTTCATTATCCTGGCGAGAGCTGCTGATCCTATAGTAACCGCTTTCACATGAAAAGTGGTTTGTAATGATCAGCCGGGGATTTGCCTTGACGACGAGATCTTCTGGATTCCCGCCTTCGCGGGAATGACTGCTGCGGCGACTAAGATGTAAGACGGGATTTGCTGGCTACAGGTAATCAATGGTGGCGGGTTTGTCTGGGCGAATCGGTATAGTCATGAGATAATGGAGTTCCAATACTGTTGTCTGTCTGTCACTATTCGCCCCAGGGATTCTGTCATGAATATACGAAGCGCCTTTCTGCTGTTGTGTTTGCTGTCCGGATTGCCACTGGCAAATGCAGCCACCCCTGTCACCACAGCCAAAATCGTGCATGTGACCGCTGAATCCATGCGGATCGAGAGTGATGTCACCGTGTTTCAGGTTGGGGTGCCGTATCATTTTGAAGTGACCAACAAGGGTGTAATCAATCATGAAGTGATGTTGATTGAGCCGGTGGCCGAGGGCAGCATGACCATGCAGCAAATGGATGAGCTGGCCCGTGGCATTGCCGAGGCTGAAGCACTCAAGCCCGGGGCGACCGTGGCCTTTGATTACACCTTCAAGACTGACGATCTAAAAGGACCGCTGGAATTTGCCTGTCACGTACCGGGCCATTATCGGGCCGCCATGAAACTTGGAATCAAGGTGGTTCCATAATCGACTGGAAGTGATCGACAGGCCGGTCTTCGCTGTGTTATCTGCCACCTGCCAGATCGATACAGCTACCGGTGGCATACGACGCTTCGTCTGACAACAACCAGACGATGGCCGCAGCGATTTCTTCCGGGTTACCACCGCGTTGCATCGGTATCATCGGCCGCATTCGGTCCACTCTACCCGGTTCACCGCCATCGGCATGGATATCAGTATAGATAAAACCCGGCCGTACACCATTTACCCGGATGTCTTCGGTGGCGACTTCCATCGACAAGCCTTTGGTCAGGGTATCGATGGCCGCTTTGGATGCGGCATAGTCGACATATTCACCGGCTGATCCCAGTCGTGCGGCGGCGGAGGAAACATTGACGATGGCACCACCGTTGCCGCCATTCTTTCTGGCCATGCGTTTGATCGCCTCACGACAGCAAAGAAACTGACTGGTGATATTGGTGATCAGGGTGCGATTGATACGTGCAGCCGTCATCTGTTCGACCGATGACTGTGGAAACAGTATCCCGACATTATTGACCAGGGCATCGAGAACCCCAAGCTCGGTATCCATCGTTTTGAAGAGTCTGATGACTTCATTCTCATCCGAGACATCCGCCCGCACAAGAATGGCTCGTACACCACAGGCCTGCACAACAGACAGCACCTGTTCTGCGGCCTTCCGGTTCTGCAGGTAGTTGATACAGACATCATAACCGTCGCTTGCCAGACGCTTCGCTGTTGCGGCGCCGATACCACGACTGGCACCGGTGATGAGGGCGATTTTGTTCATTTTGTTACTGTGGCGGCAGTTCGAGTGCCTTTTGCTGGCGTTTATAGCTGTCGTAGTCTTCTGTCTTCTGGCAATCAGACATCGCACTTTTCTGGCACTGCTGTGCACCGATATTCTTGATGGTTTCGTAACCGGTTCGCTGCCAGGTATCAGCGCTGCAAGCGGAGATAAACAATATGAACCCGAACACGATTGAAGTTCTAAGCATGGCGATGATGAGTTCCAAAACAAGAGACAGGTATCGAGCGCATACTATCAGCTGACAGCACTTCTCGCCAGTTCTGGTCATTGTTCCCAGAGATGGTCTGGTATTACCTGCTTTCAATATAATGTTGCCGGATTTCGCGTTTGAGGGTTTTTCCTGCCATATTCCTTGGGAATTCATTCAGTATCAGCAGTTCACGCAGGCGCTGAAATTTGGCCCCGACATGCCGATTGACCCAGGCCTTTAATTCTTCGCAGGTCTTTGCGCTTCCTTTGCGTAAACGAACTGCAGCGACCGGACTTTCGCCCCATTTGTCATCCGGGACCCCAAATACGGCGGCTTCGATGATGTCTTCATGAGCATTCAAAACCTCTTCGATATCCTTTGGATAAACATTCACACCCCCGGAAATAATCATATCCTTGATGCGATCGACCAGATACAGAAAGCCTTCATCATCCACATAGCCGAGATCACCGGTTCGTAGCCAGCCATTGACGATGGCTTGTTCGGTGAGATCAGGCCGTTTGTAATAGCCCGGCATCAGCATCGGCGAGCGGCCACAAATTTCACCGATTTCACCGGCCGGTAATTCACCTGCAGCTGGATCGGTGCTGTCAGGGTCAATAATCCTGATTTCAAACAAGGGTGGTGGCACGCCGACTGACCCGGTCTTGCGCATGGCATCATGACAGTCCAGTACGGTGCACATCCCTTCTGTCAGTCCATAGAGTTCATAAAACCGGCCTGGCAAAGACTGATTCAGACGTTCTTTATAGATCACCGGTAATGGCGCACCGACGGACAAAATCAGCTCCAGTGAAGACAGTCGGGTTGGTTCAAAATCGGGGTGATTGAGGATTTCGATAATCTGTGCCGGTACCATCACGATATGTGTCACGTGCTCGTTTGCGATGGTATCGAGTACGGCGTTGACATTAAAGGATGGGTGCAAAATATAGGTACAACCGAGATACATCCATGGCATCAAGTCGATCATGGCGCCATTGAAGACAATCGACCCGGCATGCAGGACAATACTCTCGGGGCACATGCGAAAACTGGCAGCGAAGGTCGTGCAATAGAATGCACGAACGTAGTGGCTGTGGATGATCCCCTTGGGGTCACCGGTGGTGCCGCTGGTGTACATGATGTTATACGTGTCATCATCACCAAGATTGGCCTGCGGGGGTTCAGTATCCGCGGCATCACGGATCAGTCCGGCATAGGATCGAAATCCATCCGCAATGACGTAATCATCACCAACCAGGATATAGCCATCTTCACGTACGGCATCCAGTCGTGGTCGAATTTCCTGCAACGCATCGGCAAATCGGGCATCGGCAAAAACCATGATGCTGTCCGAGTCGGCAATCAGGGATTGCAGGCCTTGCGTCTGTAACAGGGTACTGGCAGGAACGATGACAATCCCGGTCTTGGCGGCCATCCAGTACAGCAACATCAATTCCAGGCTGTTCGACAGGACCGAAAAAATATGATCACCCTTTTTCAGTTCCTGTGCCAGCATGGCATTGCTGAGCTGATTGACTTTGCGGTTAAACAGCTTCCAGTCCAGACGCTGGTCTGCAAATACAAAGCCCAGGTGATTGGGCCGATAACGGGCATGACGGGTGGGTAGTGAGCCAATATTCATGATCTGCTCCTGTTATTTTTTTGCCAGTGATTTATTGGTATCAACAAAGGGCTTTGCCACCACCGTAGCGGATCGCGGTCCGTCACTGGTTTCTACCATAAATTTCGTTCCAGTTTTGGTATGGGGCAGTGCCACCAGGGCGAAGCCGATATTACGTTGCAGGCGTGGGGAATAGACACAGGAGGTGACTTTACCGATCCGTTGCTGATTATGGAATACCGGCCAGGCCTCTTCGTTATAAGGCAATGGTGGACCAGAGATTTCCACCCCCACGAGCAGACGGGTGAGGCCCTGTTGCTGGATACGAAGCAATGCTTCCTTGCCAATAAAAGGCCGGCCGGTATTCAGGGCGACTCCCCGCGCCATACCGATTTCGAAAGGATTGGTACTGCTGTCCATGTCGACGTTATAGTCGAGGATCCCGGCCTCGATGCGGCGGATTCTCGACGGCACCGCCGGGATGATTCCATAACGTTTACCCGCCTGTAGCAGGCGATCCCAGACTGCCGGCCCAAGCGTGGTATCAAGGACATAGATTTCATAGCCACGTTCAGCGCTCCAGCCGGTTCTGGCCAGCAACACCGGTGATCCTGCCAGCGTGGTTTTGATAAACTCGTAATATTTGATCGCCATGGCCGCAGGGCCGAAAAGGTCTTCAATCAAAGGCGCCGATTTTGGCCCCTGTAATTGCAGGGTGGCCACTTCCGGCTCACTGATATGGACATCCAGACCGGCATGCACGGCAATACCTTTGGCCCATAATTGAATGTCATTGTCACTGGCCGACAACCAGTATTTGTCCTTATCCAGTTGCAGTAATACCGGATCATTGATGATGCCGCCATACTGGTCGGTAAGCAGAACATATTTGCACTGACCCGGCCGGCATTGGGTCATGTCACGTGGTGTCAGCCGGTCCATGAAGGCAAAGGCGTCCGGTCTGGCAATTTCGGTAACACGCTGGCAGGCGACATCCCAGAGGGTTACATCATTGACCAATTTCCAGAATTCTGCTTCCGGATCCTGATAGCCGATCGGAAGATAGGTCTTGTTATAAACCGAAAAGGCTTTCGCGCCAGCCTTGACCGTGGCCTCGAAAAATGGTGACTTGCGTATGCGGGGGCTCAGGGATATTGAAAGACTCATGGTGATCGACGCTCTTTGTAGCAGCAATACTGTTAATTGCAGTAATGGTACACCGTAATTGACAGGACTGGCAAAGCCTGCACAGAAACTGCAGGCGCTCCCGCTAACTTTTCTTTAATGACGTGAGTCTTGATTTTGAGCCATTTTCCCGATAGACGCTCCTGATTTGGGCAGGTTGCCGTCCCGGCTTGTCAGTGGATAGAGTGAAAAAATAAACAATTAATTGAAATTACACAAAATAATAGAAATTACACAAAATAATAGAAATTACACAAAATAATAGTTTGCGAGGCTACGCTTCAGACCGACGAGCCCTAAAGTGGCTGCGGCTGATGATCAGAAACACGTCAGTTGGGATTGGAACTATATTTGCGGCCTGAAAACTTGACTCATGTGTAAAGATGTTGATCACTCAAGGATTTCTAGTTTAGAAAATGGGAAGCTGGATTTGTCTAAATCTGCACGAGTCAGTG
>CAZTLH010000064.1:0-10438 GCA_964614335.1 uncultured Gammaproteobacteria bacterium | reverse complement strand
CGTTATAGGGGTGCAATAACCAGAATGCGGTTGCCAACAGGGAGCAGATTTCACTCCGCTGTTGTTGCATCCAAAGACGGCACAGCAGTCTGGCCGCGCTGAAAAAAATTACCCCATTGAGCAGATGTATCAGCAGATTGGTATACAGAAAGGAGCGCGCATTACTGGGCCAGCTGTCGTCATTGAGAAAAAAACTGAAAATAGATAATGGGCGACCAATCGGGTGGACGGGACCTGACAGTGTTATTGCCCAAACCCGTTGCCAGAATGGTGCGTCGGGATATTTACCTAACTGGGCAAAATTGACCGCATCATCGAGCAGAAATCCGCCGCTGAGCCCGGGCCAATAAGCGAGCATCGTTATCCCAAGCAAGAGGGCCAGAACGCCGGCAATGACTATGGTGGAATGGTTATCAGATTTCAATTGTTGTCATCGATGTATCTATCTATTGCTTCAGGAACTTGTACGGAAAAGGATCTGATTGTAGTGAATCATTCAATTTTCTATAGTAGGCCAATACTGAAGTAAAAATATCACGAGAATATACTCTGATATTTTGGATGGGCGGCTGTCCGAGAACAGGATCGACCGGTTGATCCTGCGAAACCGTCATTTCATTCCTACATGATGCTTGTCATGAGGTGAAGCAGATTTGATGTAGATTTCTTTATGATTTGAGGCGACTACTGGCTGTATGTAACGACGAAGGGTGGGGCAAGGAATATTTTTTCGCTGCACCTTTTTTGTTCTTGGTCAGCCTCTTGGCTCCAGGCCCAGTTATTTCTGTGGTGTGCTTGAAGTCCGTGCAGTGTAGATTCAGTAAATGTATCACGATTGGCTCCAGGATACCCTGAAAATCCCGTTTGCAGGGTCAATCACGAAAACTATAGGAACAACAAAAAGCCCCATCTCATGTTATGGGGCTTTTTGGTTGCGCCGCGAAAAATTACTAGGATCGACAAATGGGCGGTAGGTACTGATTAGCTACGCCTGAGCTGCTTGCAGTTGCACATATCCATGTAATACTGCCAGCGTTAGCTGAAGAGGGTGTAAGTGTTAGCTTTTTTCCACTGATTTTGGATTCGGTTGAATTATATTCAACCGTGATGATTCCTGTATTTCCGGTTGCGGCGATCGTCACACTCGACGTGTAGGTACCAACAATAGAGCCTGCGGATGCGACACCGGCTTGGCTGTTGCCGTTGGGGAAAGCTCCTTCAGCATTATAGTATTCAGCAACACCTGTCTTTGCCGCTGATGCCAGATTCAAACCTTCTGAAACCTTGGCACGAATGGTGTAGTCCTGGTAGGCAGGTATGGCGATGGCTGCCAGAATGCCGATAATCGCAACCACGATCATCAGCTCGATTAGTGTAAAACCCTGTTGACGTTTCATATTGAACTCCTGTTGCAGTTACGTGTTGTTGAATAAGCGAAGGGGTTAGTCAACCATTGCCAATAGCATCCTGCCACTTCCTTCGCAAAACTAGATAGCATGTTCTGTGCCAAAAAGCTGCAACCAGGGATAATTTGCATATCTTAGATGGCTTTCTGTCCTGACTTTTTGGAATGTTAAAATAATATTCATGTAATATAACATCATGTTATGATTCTTTTCAGTCAATTAAGACTGAATGACGAAAATCATTAAAGCATTATTGTTTGGCCGGACTGGCTGTAAATATACACGCCTAAGAGAGATAACCCGTTTCGCTGAGTGACAATATTTGTCAGTCAGTGAAAAATATTGTCAGTATGCCGGGGGGTCCTGTGATACGGATTCCTGTAATTTTTCAAGCTTATAGCGAAAAGCCCGAAAACTCATGCCCAGCAAGGCGGCGGCCTCGGTTTTGTTGCCTGCCGTCATGTGGAGGGCATCTTCAAAGGCATTGCGCTCGATACTTTGTAGATAGGCCTCCAATGTCCCGGATCCAGGTACATAGCCGGTTTGCTGTGTGCTGGAGACAGTTTGGAACTTCAGGTCCCCGGCTGTAATTTCATTACCCTCATAAAGTGTCAATGTGCGTTCAATAATATTTTCCAGCTCACGCACATTGCCGGGGAAGGTGTATTGCTGCAGGGCACTGAACGCCCCTGGCGTTATCTTTGGAACCGGAATGCCCTGTTTTGCGGTAATTTTTTGTAATAGATGTGCTGTGAGGGCAGGGATGTCCTCTGTATGCTCACATAACGATGGCATATGCAGCTCAATGACATTGAGACGATAAAACAGATCCTCACGAAATAAATTGTTTTGTACCCGGTCAACCAGATTGGCGTGGGTCGCACACAGAAAACGAACATCGGTTGACTGTTCGCTGGCAGAACCCACCGGTCTGATGGTATTTTCCTGAAGTGTACGCAATAACTTGACCTGCATGGATAAAGGCAGGTCAGCCACCTCATCCAGAAAGAGGGTTCCGCCATCTGCCGCCTTGATCAAGCCCTGCTTGTCCTGGGTGGCACCGGTAAAACTGCCGCGTTTGTGGCCAAAAAATTCACTTTCCATCAACTCCAGGGGAATGGCCCCGCAGTTGACTGGAATAAAGGGGCTGTCATGTCGAGCACTTTGGGCGTGAATCAGGCGTGCTGCGAGTTCTTTCCCGGTACCGGATGCACCACTGATGTATATGGAAGCCTGGCTTCGGGCCAAACGCCCAATCAAGTCACGTATACGGCGCATGGCTGCAGAATTTCCCAGGATACCCATCGTATCTTCTGACGGTGTTTCTTCTGATGGCTCTTGGAATTTTGGTAATGACAATGCTGAACGTACCAGCTTGCGTAAACGGTCAAGATGCAGGGGTTTGGCGACAAAATCGAAGGCCCCGGCCTTGAGGGCAGCCACTGCGGTTTGTACATTGCCATGCGCCGTGATGACAGCCACAGGCAGGTGTGGGTATCGCTGTTGTATCTCACGAACCAGGTCGATTCCGTTGCCATCGGGTAGACGCATGTCAGTCAGGCAAAGACTAAAATTATCTTCCAGGAGGGCGGCTTTGGCAGCAGCCAGTGTGTCAGCCGTACGACATTGTAAATCCATTCTTTGAATTGAAATCATTGCGAGTTCACAGATCTCGGGCTCATCATCAACAAACAGTATGGGCGGGGTTTTCATGCCGGAGACTCCAGTTTGATTGCTACCGAATGGGTCATCGGAAAGTGGATACGAAAATGAACATGGCCATCGCTGGAATCAAGATAACGCAGACTGGCCGCATTGGCTTCACAGAGCTCACGGCAAAGATAAAGGCCAAGACCGGTACCTTTGCGATGGGTGGTAAAAAATGGTTCAAATAAATGTTCGATGGTCGATGCCGGGAGTTGATGACCCGGGTTGCTGACCGTAAGCCGAGTGGCATTTGTGATATTGTCTGTTGAAATTTCTAGCACAATTTGAATTTCATCTGGTCGTGTTTGCATGCCGTGCAACAATGCATTATCACACAGGTTAAGAAGTACCTGACGCAGGTGTTCATCGTTAAAGCGTATTTCCGGATTGGGGCCGTAGATTCGCACAGCAGTGGCCGGCAGCTGGTTGTTGTCACAAAAGTTTTTGGCGAAGCGTTGTAGCCAGGTTTTTAGCGCAAACTCTGTTCGTTGCAGGTGTTGTTGGCGACCGAGAAAAAGCACCGATTCGATAATTTGATCAATACGCTCAGAATGCTCCCGGATAATACTAATCAGCCGTTGATCCTGGCGGGATGCATTATCGCTTTCTGCCAGTAGTTCAGCGGCATGGGTAATGGCAGACAGGGGATTGCGAATTTCATGGGCTATGGCTGCACTCAAGTGGCCCAGACCGGCCAGCTTCATTTGTTGGGCCCGGGTGTGGGCGGCCTCCACATCATCCAGAAAGACCAGGGGGCCGAAGGAAGTATCGAGTTGACGGATAGCTACCAGCTTGTCTTCCGGGTGGAGCCTTAGTACAGGTTCGGTATCGGCGCCAGATTCTATTGTAGCCAGCGCGCTGGCCAGCACTGGATTGGTTTGCTGCAATGGCAATGATTTTGATAACGGGATCTGTACCTGTAACAGCTCGCGGGCATGACGATTCAGGTTATGGATGTTGTGTAAATGGTCCAGGACCACAACACCGGTATCCAGGTGTTCGATGACCAGCTCATTGAGGTCGCGCAATTCTGCCAGATCCAGCGCCTGTTGCTGGGCCAGTATGGCCGAGGAACGGCTACGCTCTGCCAGACTATAGATCACTGCTGCCGTGGCAAACAGGGTCACACCCATTAAGCCAACGGACGTAAAACCCTCTGCTCCGGACATGCCTTGCAAACTACGCAGTATCTGCTCTAACAGGACCAGCAGTGAGGCGACAGCAGCAAAAAACAGCGCCTGTTTGCCATTGTGGACCACCCCACTCCCTGCTACAGATACCACCAGCAGCAAACCGATACCGCTACTCAGGCCACCGCTGGAATGCATCAGTAATACCAGTAAAACCAGGTCGATCAGAAATTGTAATCGTGCCTGGATCTTGAAATCAGGTTTACCCAGGCTGATGGTCAACAGATTGACGACCGACATGATCGCCATACTGATTGCAGCGGCCAGAAATAATTGTGGCCATTCACCGCCGAGCAAGGTGTTCTCAGAGCGCAGGCTGACCACGGTCAGCAGGACGCCGGCCAGCACCATACGATACAGATTAAAATAATACAGTGAACGCCACAGTAGTGGCGCGATGTTGTCACCTTTTGCCGGGGTTGTCCGAGGATTGCTCATCTACTCAAAAAGTATATTCATCATGGCTGGATTGTAACGATTGCCTGGCCAGGGAAGTGGGTTTTCTGTCATTGTCTGATTCTCGGATCATTATGCCGTAATCAGCAGCGTGTCGCTCCATTCTGATATCCCCGATCAGATGTTTTATTCTGGATTATGGGGCGATGTCAGTGGTTGCTCGGGCAACGACCCAGACATCAATACTGTGGACACCATGGTGCCTCAGAGTTTTCGCGAGTTCATAGATGGTTTGGCCGCTGGTCATGACATCATCAATAATGGCGATCTGGTCGGGCAGATGATTGCTATTGATTTGAAAAGCGTGATGTACATTGTTGCGGCGTTGTGAAGTATTCAGGCGAGTCTGTGAAACGGTCGGGCGAACACGACGACTGCCATGACGTAACAGTGGCAGACCCAGTCGCCTCGCAAGGATCCTGGCCAATTCTACAGATTGGTTATAGCCACGATGCATTAGTCTGTGTGAATGCAGCGGGACCGGTAGTAACGCCTGTGGCCACAAGCGCTTGTAGCAGACGTTTCTTTCAGCGATGCCATGCTGTCGACTGATGACATCGGCAAGTTGGCAGCCCAAAGCTTCCAGTATATCCAGTCGGTGATGGTATTTTGTCATCTGAATCAGTTTGGCAATCGGTTCTTGATATTGAAATGCGGCAATACTATGGTCGATGGGTGGTGGTTTTTGCTGACATACACCACATCGCTGGCCGACGAGGGTGTCGTCTGGCAGTGGTCTGCCACAACAGTAACAGGCAGTGCCGATCCAGGGCAATTCCCGCAGACAATCCGGGCAAAAAAATGCAGTAGTATCCAGCTGCGGGTTCTCACACAGTAAACAACTGGCAGGCATTTTCCAGCGCCACAAGCCCCTGTCAACCTGATTCATGAAAACAGGTTGACAGGGGCTTTGGTGACAGTACACTTCAACGCTTCCATGACCAATCTATTTTATACACCACGCCTATGAAGTCCAATGTCATTCGTAACAATTGGCAACTGAACGAAGTCACAGCACTGTTTGGCCTGCCATTTTCAGACCTGCTCTATCGCGCACAAACACAGCACCGGCAGTATTTTGATGCCAATGACCTGCAGCTGTCTACCCTGCTCAGTATCAAGACCGGACGCTGTTCTGAGGATTGTGCCTACTGTCCACAAAGTATTCGTCACGGGACGGAAGTGGCAGAACATGCCTTGTTGCCCGTCGATGAGGTGGTCGAAGCGGCACGCAAGGCCAAAGCCGCCGGGGCCAGTCGTTTTTGTATGGGTGCAGCCTGGCGCAGCCCCAAAAACCGGGATATCGAGGCATTGGTGACCATGGTGACCGCAGTCAAGGAACTCGGGATGGAGACTTGTCTCACTGCCGGGATGCTGGGTGTAGAGCAGGCGCAGGATTTACGTGCAGCGGGTCTGGATTATTACAATCACAATATTGATACTTCAGCCGCGTATTATCCTGAAATTATATCGACCCGGACCTTCCAGGATCGTCTCGACACCCTGCAGGTGGTACGTGATTCCGGTCTTAAGGTTTGTAGCGGGGGTATTGTCGGCATGGGGGAGGCTGAAGAGGATCGCGCAGCCATGTTGCAGACCCTGGCGACCCTGCAACCCCATCCGGAGAGTGTGCCGATTAATCGTCTGGTTCGGGTCCCCGGAACACCACTTGAAAATGCCAACGATGTCGATGGCTTTGATCTGGTGCGAACGATTGCAGTCGCCAGAATATTGATGCCGGCTGCACGTATTCGTTTATCCGCCGGCCGGGAAGACATGAATGATGAATTGCAGGCCCTGTGTTTTCTGGCCGGAGCCAACTCGGTATTCTATGGTGACCGTCTGCTGACCACCGACAATGCTTCGGTAGAGCGTGACCGGGTATTATTCGCCAGGCTGGGACTGAATACCCGTCATCAATTGCAAACACAGCCGGTGACCCCTGTCGTCCGGTCGGTTTGATCCAACGTTTTGAGTTGAGCCCAAAGCCATGCGTACACGTCTCCAGCAACGTTTGACCAAACGTCGTCAGGACAACTTGTGGCGTTCGCGGTCTTGTGTCACATCGGTCGACGGACCCTGGGTTGTGATCGATGGCCAACGCTTGTTGAATTGTTGCAGTAATGATTATCTTGGGCTCAAGCAGCACTCGGCACTGCTTGCAGCCGTCTCGCAAACCACACTGGAGACCGGTGTCGGTTCCGGTGGTTCGCATCTGCTGACCGGGCACTTCATCCAGCACCAGCAGGCAGAAGAACAGTTGGCAGACTTTGTAGGTGCCGAGCGGGCGTTGTTGTTCAGTTCCGGCTATATGGCCAATCTGGCTGTCATCTCGACCCTGGCCGGTCGTCACGATGTGGTGTTTGCCGATCGTTTGAATCACGCTTCGTTACTCGATGCCGTACAGCTTTCCGGAGCCCGCTCACAGCGCTACCCGCATGCAGATGTCGGCAAACTGGGTATGTTACTCCAGACGGGATCCGATATTGTCAAACCGGGACGAATGCTGGTCACCGATGCGGTGTTCAGCATGGATGGCGATATTGCACCGTTAGCCCAATTGCGACAACTGGCCGATCTCCACACGGCTCTGCTGTATGTCGATGAGGCCCATAGTTTTGGCGTGCTCGGCGAGGGTCGTGGTGCCTTGGCGGCAGCCGGGATTACGCCAACCGGCGCAGTCCTCATGATGGGAACACTTGGCAAGGCCTGTGGTGTTAACGGCGCCTTTGTGGCCGCAGACCACGACCTGATTGAAGGCTTGATCCAGTTCGGGCGCAGTTATATCTACACTACAGCTTCGCCACCGGCCCAGGCGGCTGCGGTCAGTGCAGCCCTGACCGTATTGCAGGATGAATCCTGGCGACGACAAAAGGTAATCGAACTGGCAGAGGAATTCCGGCAACTGGCGCAGCATGCCGGGTTACCACTATTGCCATCGAAAACACCAATACAGCCCTTGATGATTGGCGATTCTGCCCGGGCACTGGTTGTCCAGCGACGTATGCAGGAGCGAGGCTTTCTGCTGGGTGCGATTCGCCCACCCACCGTGGCGATCGGCAGTGCCCGTTTACGGGTGGCCTTGAACGCCGCCATGGAGCGCAAGCAAATCCAGCAGCTGGTGCTTGCACTGAGCGATAGTTTTGCGGGGTTGTCGTGATCGCCAGGGGTCTGGTGCTGGTCCATGGCTGGGCCATGAATGCAGCAGTCTGGAACGATTTGCCCTGGCCCAGACCCTGGAATGACCATCCATTCGCGCTTGATTTACCGGGCCACGGGCAAGCGCAGGATGTCCTGGCAATGGATTCATTGCAGGCCATGGCTGAATGGGTTCTGGCCCGTGCACCGCGAGACCGGGTCTGGGTGGGTTGGTCGCTGGGCGGGATGGTGTTGTTGCAGGCGGTCTCGACCCTGATCTTGCAGAATTTTGCTTCTTTGCCGCCAGCACTGGTACTGGTGGGTGTGACACCGAAATTTATCAATGATTCGACCTGGAGTCACGGTGTTGATGAGGAGATATTGAAGACCTTTGCCACAACGTTTCATCATTATCCGGACGGATTAAAGCATTTTCTGCATCTTCAATTGGGCAATAATCGCCAGCAGCGGGCGCAGGCCCGGCGGCTCGGCCAGCTGATGCTGGCGCAGCCGGCGCCATCAAGCAAGGTCTTGACCACGGGGCTTCACATATTACAACACCTGGATCTTAGATCACAGCTGTCATCGATTGCCCTGCCGGTGAAGGTGCTGCAAGGAGAGCGGGATCGGGTTTGTCCCGCTGCCGGGGCACGGTTTCTGGCAGAGCATTTACCGGATGCCGAATATATCAGTTTCCCTCATCTGGGCCATATGCCCTTTATCGAACAACCACAACAATTTATTTCGGCACTTTGTCGGGACTGGATTTGATCATGACCACACTCGATCGCCGTCAGATTCGTCGTGGCTTTAATCGCGCTGTCAACAGCTATGACGGGGTGGCGGTATTGCAGCAACGGGTCGGGCAGAATCTGCTGCAGCGGCTGGAGCTGCTAAAAATCACACCGACCCGGATTCTGGATCTGGGTTGTGGTACCGGTACCTGCCTACGTGCCCTGGAAAAACGTTATCCAGGAGCAAAAGTTTTTGGTCTTGACCTGGCCCTGGAGATGGTCCGTCATGCTGCAGCCCGTCCCTGGCGTCGTCACCGGCCTGTTGTTGCAGCAGATGCAGAAGTCCTGCCATTTGCGGATCAAAGCCTGGATCTGGTGATCTCCAATTTGATGTTGCAATGGTGTGATGCCGAGCGCACCTGTCGTGAACTTCGTCGGGTTTTGGCTCCCGGTGGGGTTTGTTTGTTCACCACCTTTGCTACCGATACACTCAAGGAGCTGCGCGCTTCCTGGCAACTGGCCGATCCAGGGCAGCCGCACGTCAGTGATTTTATCGATATGCATGATCTGGGGGATATGCTGTTACAAGCGGGCTTGACCCTGCCGGTAGTCGATGCAGATTACTATACCTTGACCTATACGGACCTGAATGGTCTGTTCGCCGACCTTAAAGGTCTGGGTGCGGTGAATGCAGCCCGCGATCGTCGGCGCGGGCTCTGTGGCAAAAAACGTTATCAGCACCTGCATCGCACCTATCTGCAGTATCGGAATGCTGATGGCCGTTTACCAGCCACCTTTGAAGTGGCCTTCGGCCATGCCTGGGCGGCGGAGGTGGCTGATCGCAGCACATCGGTTTACGTTGCCATGCCGGAGCGCTGATGGCGGGCTGGTTTGTCACCGGCACTGACACCGGCATCGGTAAAACCCTGTTCGCGGTGGCTCTGGTTCGGTTACTGCAAGATTCCGGCGGTCGGGTCGCGGTCATGAAGCCGGTCGCCAGCGGTTGCGAGCCAACAGCAGCGGGGCTACGCAATGCTGATGCCCTGCAATTACAGCAAGCCGCCGGGTCGCGGTCTGCCAGTTTAAAGCCTGCCGGTTTAAAGTCCGGGTTACAACACCCGGAGCTGCAACCGCAGCTACAGAGCTACGCGAGTATCAATCCCTGTGCGTTTGCCGCGCCCATTGCGCCGCATCTGGCAGCACAATTGCAGGGCGATAGCATTACACTGGAACCGATCATCACAGCAGCACATGACCTGCAAAAAAGCAATGATTTTCTGGTGGTCGAGGGGATCGGTGGCTGGCAGGTGCCGTTGAATGATGAGGCCACGGTCGCTGATCTGGCGGAGCAATTGCAGTTGCCGGTGATCCTGGTGGTCGGTATGCGTCTCGGTTGTCTGAGTCAGGCCTTGCTCAGTGTTGAATCGATCCTGGCCCGCAAACTGGATTTTTGCGGTTGGGTGGCCAATGTAATGGAACCGGATATGCTGGAACTTGAAGCCAATATCGACAGTTTGCGCGCCCGGATACAGGCCCCCTTGCTGGCAACCATCCCCTGGCAGCCGGCAGCAGTTGAAGCCCGACTAGTCTGGTTGAAAAAGCTGATCGAATGAGCAGGCGCTCCCACTAACCAAGGATTCGCTGGCTGTTTTCTCGCTCGATGGTCATAAATGGCCAAAATCACAGGAGGCTGTCCTCGAACAGAGAGCCTACTGCGGAAAATCGGGCTTTGGCCAGATTTCCTCCTGTTTTTCGTTAAATACAACGAGTATTCCATCCTTAGGTTCGTCAACGGCACATCCCTGTG
>CAZTLH010000063.1:0-10452 GCA_964614335.1 uncultured Gammaproteobacteria bacterium | reverse complement strand
GCTGGAGATAACTTCAGAATCTTTGGGTATTCCACAGTGGATCTACACCGTGAGCATTCCCATCGGCTGTGTGCTAGTGGTCTACCGGATTTTTGAGGCCATGATAACCGATATAAAAAAGTCAGACTGAGATGGGGCTGACGCTTATTATTGGTTTTCTGGTCCTCTTGCTGTTAGGTACACCTGTCGCTGTTGCGATTGCGGTGCCTGGTCTTTTTGTGATCTGGTTTGCAGATCTTGGCACTGCGGTAATTGCTCCAAATTTTTTTGCCGGGATAGCAAAATTTCCACTGTTGGCTATCCCGCTCTTTATTCTTGCAGGGTTTATTCTGGAACGTTGTGGCATTTCCCAGCGAATCATTCATTTCGCCAATTATCTGGTCGGTAGACGACGCGGTGGGTTGGCGCTGGTAGCCATTGGAGTCAGCGTTTTTTTTGGTGGTATCTCCGGTTCCGGCCCCGCTGATGCCGCTGCCATCGGTGCCATTCTAATTCCCGCCATGTATGCCCAGGGCTATAGCCGTGGTTATAGTGCTGCCCTCATCGCGGCGGCAGGATCAACCGCAATTATTGTTCCCCCAAGTATTGCCCTGATTATTTATGGTGCTATCACCAATACTTCGGTACCCGCGCTGTTTGCAGCCGGGGCCATTCCCGGTTTTATTGCCGGGATGTCACTGTTAATTCCGGCGATTTGGGTCGCGCGTAAAAAAGGTTTTGGTTCGGCCTCTGAAGGAGACGTCGATGACGAAAATCTCTGGTCGGTCTTCAAGGAGGCCTTCTGGGGCTTGCTGGCACCGATTATCATTCTTGGTGGGCTATATGGTGGCCTGTTTACACCGACTGAAGCTGCTGTGGTAGCAGTTTTTTACAGTCTGCTGCTGGGGTTGGTGATTTATCGGAGTCTGTCCCTGCGTGATGTCTATAACACGTTGGTCGAAGCCAGCGAGGCCACCGCTGTGGTCTTGTTAATCGTTGCATTTGCTGGCTTGTTTTCCTGGGCCGGGTCCACACTGGGTGTCCTGGACAGATTTGCTCATGCAATTATGCACAGCAGTGGAAATCAATGGGTGGTATTGTTTTTTATCAATCTGTTGATCTTTTTCGGCGGAATGCTGATCGATGCAGTCTCGATATTTTATATATTTTTACCTATATTCCTGCCGATCATGAACCATTTTGGCTGGGATCCGGTCTGGTTCGGTGTGGTCATGACGCTGAATCTTGCAATCGGCCAATTCACACCACCTGTTGCGGTCAATCTCTATGTGACAACCCAGCTGGCCAATATCCGTCTTGAACAAACCTTTCGGGCTGTTTGGCCCCTGGTGATCGCGATGTTGGTGGCTTTGGTTGTGGTAATTGTTTTCCCCCAACTCTCGCTCTACATCCCGCGATTGCTGGGCCTTATGTAAAGACCTTGTGTGGATATCTGGATAATTTATTTTACCGGGGTTTGAGACGTTTTGGCCAAATTTGCAAAAAACACCAGATTGCAGCAATATAGTGATCGATCGCACAAGATCGTCTGCTGGGAGGGATTGATTCGCCTGCGTTGCAGGCTCTCACCCGAAGGGGTGCAATCAAAGATCTCCTGCGCCAACACGATGTGTTGGTTGGTCGAACCGATGGGCTCTCATGCGGCCACCCTCACACCAAATAAAACAAAAGGCCCAACCAGGGCCTTTGCTTTATTGGCGGAGAGGGTGGGATTCGAACCCACGTGGGGCTTGCGCCCCCAACGGATTTCGAGTCCGCGCCGTTATGACCGCTTCGGTACCTCTCCGGGTGAACCAGTAAGTTCCGCAGGCGGGATGGTAAACTTTTGCGATTTGAATCACAAGCCTGCCTGCATGAATCTTCATGGGTGCTGTTTATCGGGGTAATATTTTTGCTGGTATTGTTCACGAACAATAAATGATCTAATAATAACCCATGAGACCGCTTCAATTCCTAGCTCGCAGCAATCGCCATCGTCCGCTGGTCGTGGTTACGCTGATTGGTTTGGTGGTTTTGAGTGTTGGTTGGTGGTACTGGCTGCAATCGACCAGTCTGGCAGATTTATATGCATTGCGCCATGGTGCCAGGTTGCGTGTGTTAACCATTTCCAGGCTAGACAGACAGGATTCGGTGATTCATGGTTTTCGTGAACTGGAAGATCGCTTGTTCCGTGGTCTGGCTGATTCATTGGGTACCGGTGTGCAGACGATTGTTATGTCGGATCGTGACCGTTTGTTGCAACGTCTGGTGCAAGGCCGCGCCCACCTGGGTGCCGCTGTTTTCACTATTGGTTCATTATCCGGACAACAGCTGCAACATTCCATAACTCTCGCAACGAGTCGGCTACAAGCCGTTTATGCACGTGGCAGCAAAAGACCCAGATCTCCATCAGCGTTGGTCGGGCGTCGTATTGTGGTCGAGGCAGGCAGTGCCGCGAGTTTTTATTTGCAAAATCTGCAACAACAGTTCCCGGCACTACAATGGCAGGAAACAAAAAGTCAGGACAGTATTGAGTTGCTGGTCGATGTTGCAAAAGGACGATTGGAAACCACGATTGTCGATCGCAGTCTATTGATGCAGGCACGTCTGGTGTACTCGCAGCTGGCAGTGGGTTACCAGGCACCACAGCTGATCCGTCTGGTATGGGCAATTCCAGCCTCGATTTCGTCCGATCTGCTACAGGTGATCAACGCTTATCTACGGCATGTGATTGCCAGCGGCGTCGTTAGTGCATTGCGTGATCGGATATTTGGGGTATCAGACCAACTGGATTTTGTAGATATCCGTACTTTTCATCGTTCTCTTGTCAGCAGACTCCCCCAATTTAAAAATGATTTCATCCTTGCCGGAACGAAAACCGGGATTGATTGGCGAATTCTGGCTGCGCAGGCCTATCAGGAATCGCATTGGGATGCGGATGCGTTATCAACCACCGGTGCAAAGGGATTGATGCAACTCACTGGAGGTGTGGCCGATGAATATTCAGTAGCGGATCCATTTGACCCCTGGCAGTCCTGTCTTGGCGGTGCCCGGTATTTGCGTCAGCTGATAGAGCAATTGCCTGCAACAATGCCCTATCCGGCCAAACGTTGGGCTGCATTGGCCGCGTACAATTATGGACTGAGCAATATCCGTCAGGCACGAGACCGGTTGATCAAAAAAAACCGGAACCCGAATCTCTGGTATGCGCTCAGGCAAGAATTGCTGCAACCGGATATGGAAGTACCAGAACCTGCAGGCCAGCAGGTGATGGCGAGAGCCCTGCAGGCTGTGCGCTACGTGGATCGCATTCGGGGCTATTACAGGATACTGGCATCAACCGGACAAACCCGTTTGCCACGTGATAAAAAACCGGGAATATCGGTGTCGAGATAATTGAGATCGCTGGTTCAGGGACTGTTTCGCCTGGACGCGAAAAAATTTTGTAGCAGCTGCATGCTCTGTTCGGCGAGTATCCCCCGGGTGATGTCACAGCGATGATTGAACGCCATTGTTTGCAGAAGATTATAGACTGACCCGGCGGCTCCGGTTCGTGGATCAGCCGTGGCAAAAACGACCCGTTTTACTCTTGCCAGGATGATGGCACCGGCGCACATGCTGCAAGGCTCAAGCGTGCAGTACAGTGTCGTATCCGGCAGTCGGTAATTTTGTAACTGGCGGGCCGCCTCGCGCAAGGCCATGATCTCGGCATGCGCGGTCGGGTCGTTTCGGCCGATGGGTTGATTCCACCCGGCAGCCAGCAGCTGCTGATCCTGAACCAGAACCGCACCCACGGGAACTTCGCCCGCAGCCGCCGCCTTTTTTGCCAGCACCAGCGCCTGTTGCATCCACTGCAGGTCAGTAGCTATTCCCACACTATTGTACATGAGATTTTTTGTCTATTATATTCAATGGCATATTTTTTTGCTAAACGGTAATACTATGTTCAGAAAATCCTTGTAATTCACAAATAAATCACTGAGCCACATATTCAATCATTCCCTTTAGAACCCAATCCGTACCCGCTCGACAACGGTTAGCTCATAACGCGATGTTCTGCCACCACCCGGTAGCGGCATGAGGATCCCCTTGGTAACCAGGTCAGAAAGATCACGACTGGCTGTTCTGTTTGGGCACTTGGTAATCACTTGGTATTTCCTGGTTGATATTCCACCCTCAAATCCTTTTCGGCCCTCCGCAAACACTCTAGACACCATCTTCGCCTGCCGCTCATTCAGCCGGTCACCATAGACTTCGTAGAATCGTGTCTTGGCCAGTACAAAGTCCACTTCTTCCCGGGCAATGTTCTGCGCATTGATGATTGTGCCTGCGAAATAATCCAGCCAGACATTTACGTCAAGGCCTCCACCGCTCGTGTTCTCCAGCTGCCGATAATAAGTTTTCTTATCCGCCTCTATCGCCGTGGCAAGACAGGCTGTGGTCGGATAGCCAAGAGACTGCGAAAGCGCGTGGTCGGCAATCGTCCTGCCAACTCTCCCATTACCGTCATCGAAAGGGTGTATCACCTCGAGCCAGAGATGGGCAATACCTGCGCGTACGATCCCGGGTATGCTCTTATCCCCGCTTGAGGGACTGGTCCGGTTGTACCAGTCGATGAATCTTGCCATTTCACCAGGCACCTGGGCTGCTGGTGGGGCCTCATAGTGAATTTTTTCCCGTCCGAAAGGCCCGCTCACGATCTGCATTGGCGAAGGATTGTTGCGGTATGCGCCTCGCAGAAGTGATGTGTAGCGCTGCTCAGGGACTGCCATGGATTGCCACTTGCCCAGCAGTTCATGCTTCAAGGATGTTTGCCAGTTTTTACGGACGTCCAACAACATCGAAGCTGCTCCCGCTGCTTTCTGGTCTGTGTACTCAGGTAGCGTATCCGATGCAATCAAAGACAGTAGTGATGATCTGACCGATTCCCTGTCCAGATCTTCGCCCTCAATGGCACTGGTTTTCATGGCCTCGGAAAGCATCAAGTCGATCGCGACATCCTCTTGGGACGGCACAGGAAGCGCATCAAAGCAACCTGCCAGGCGCTCTGAGTTCAGGCGAAATTCAAATTCCCGGTCTTCGAGTGCGCGCTTGTCGTAGCGAAAATCTGGCCAGTCAGGTTGTTGCCATATCCAACTCATGGCGTGATGTTAGCACTTATTCGCGCCATTATGCACCAATATTTAGCGCGAATGTTGCCCGTAATAACGCCACCTGCGATAAGAACTAGCATCTGAACGGTGCCCATAAAATACCATGACTACATCAATCTGCCTCACATAGTATCGCTGGTTTGTGCGCTACGGCGCGCAAAAAATACCGTTGATGATGCAGGTTATATTATCAACCTGATTGCTTTGGTATTTGTAAATCAACACGTTATAAATTCTAGTCACTCCCACTCTATTGTAAATAAACCTTTTTTGTATTTTTTTATTCAATGGCTTATTTTCCTGCTAAACGGCAATACCATGTTCAGGAATTGCCGCTAATCAATACCAAAATTATTGTCTTGTGGCAATAGTTCCCAGTCTCTACCGCGAGGGGGCAGCAGATGATTCACCTCCTGACTTTCCCAATATCATGCCAATATATTCCGATATTTCCGTTTTATGTTTCCGTAATTTACGGTATAGTACTTATCATGAACACGCCACACCTGTATCCACGCTGGATAGAACCACGAATCCATGAAGCTTTGCTCGATACACCAGTGGTTCTGCTCGCGGGACCGCGTCAGTCTGGCAAGACGACTCTCGTACGCCAATTAGCTGATCGGGGACGACGCTACCTGACACTGGACGATGAGCTGACCTTGCTGTCGGCACGTGAAGATCCGGTCGGCATGATTCGCAATCTGGATCGTGCCGTTATCGATGAAATCCAGCGCGCGCCCCAATTACTTCTGGCTATCAAAAAAAGTGTCGACGAGGATCGTCACCCCGGACGCTTTCTGCTGACGGGTTCAGCCAATCTGATGGCGCTGCCCACGGTTGCCGACTCACTCGCTGGGCGCATGGAAACGCTGATGCTTTTACCCCTGTCGCAGAGCGAAATCGAGAACAGGTCGGCCAACTGGGTTGATAGCATATATGCTGGAAAAATCCTGACAGCAAAGCCTCCAGTACTCGGCGCTGAACTGCTCGAACGTGTTTTACGTGGCGGCTACCCGGAAGCGGTTGCAAGGCCGACGGCAAAACGCCGTTTTGCCTGGGCCCGGCAATACATTAGTGCCATTCTTCAACGTGATGTCCGGGACGTCGCTGAAATTGACAAACTGGATCAGTTGCCACGCTTTCTTCACGCCCTGGCGCAAACCGCTGGCCAGATGTGCAACTACTCCGAGTTAGGCGGTCAAGTCGGTCTGGATGGAAAAACCGTCTCACGCTATATCGGCGTCTTTGAGCAAATGTACCTGCTAAAGCGTATTGATGTCTGGGCGCGCAATCGCCTGAAGCGCGTTGTCAAAACCCCCAAGCTTCAGTTCATCGACTCTGGCTTACTGGCCAACCTCATGGATATCCACGCCAAAGATGTGCAAACAGACAAGGGACGATTCGGACATGTTCTGGAGAGTTTTGTATTTGGTGAACTACTCAAGCACTCGACAACTTCTGATGATGACTATCGGCTACTGTACTACAGGGACGCGGACAAGTTCGAGGTTGATGTCGTCATTGAGAACAGCGCAGGACAACTGGTCGGCGTCGAAGTAAAAGCCGCTGCCACCGTTAAAGAGCGAGACCTGCGTGGCTTGAAAAAACTTGCCAGCCTGGCCGGTGATCAATTCTCAGCAGGTGTGCTGTTGTACGATGGTGATGAAACCATGCCTCTGGGAAGCAACCTGTGGGCTGCTCCCCTGTCTACACTCTGGGGTGCGTAAAGCGGCCATCAATATACCTTCTCAACTGAACGCCAAAATACCATGACTGCGTCAATCTGCCTCTCATGGTATCGCTGGTTTATGCGCTACAGCGCGCAAAAAAATACCGTGGAAAATACCATTGATGATACAGATTATATTATCAACCTGAGTACTTTGGTATTTATAGATCAATACGTTATAAATTCCAGTCACTCCCACTCGATGGTAGCCGGCGGTTTTCCGGAAATATCGTAGACCACACGACTGACGCCGGAAACTTCATTGATAATCCGGCTCGATACCTGTGCCAGCAAATCATAGGGCAGACGAGCCCAGATAGCAGTCATGAAGTCGACCGTTTCAACGGCCCTGAGGGCGATGACATATTCATAGGCACGATAATCGCCGACGACACCGACAGATTTTACCGGTAGAAATACCGCAAATGCCTGACTGACCTTATGATAAAGATCGGCGTCGTATAAGGCCTGGATAAAGATGGCATCGGCCTGGCGAAGAATGTCAGCATACTCTTTTTTGACTTCGCCGAGGATGCGCACGCCCAGTCCGGGTCCCGGGAAGGGGTGACGAAAAACCATGCTGTGTGGGAGTTCCAGGTCGACTCCAATACGACGTACCTCATCCTTGAATAATTCACGTAGTGGTTCGATCAACTGCAGTTGCATATTCTCGGGTAAACCACCGACATTATGATGTGATTTGATCACTTTGGCCTTGCCGGTACGGGAACCTGCCGATTCGATGACATCGGGATATATGGTTCCCTGGGCCAGCCAGCGGGCGTTTTGGCAACGTTCAGCCTGTTCCTGAAAGATTTCAATAAACAGTCGTCCGATCACTTTGCGTTTTTGTTCCGGATCGACAATGCCTTGCAGTGCCTGAAGAAAACGTTGCTCGGCATTGACCCGAATGACACGCACACCCAGATTTTCGGCGAAGGTGGCCATGACCTGATCGCCTTCGTGTAAACGCAACAGGCCGTTATCCACAAAAATACAGGTCAGACGTTGGCCGATGGCACGTTGCAGCAATGCGGCGACGACCGATGAGTCAACACCGCCGGACAAGCCAAGAATAACTTCATCATTACCGGTACGTGCTCGAATATCGGCGATGGAAGATTCGATGATGTTGCCTGCGGTCCAGCGCCGTTCACATCCACAGATGTCGATCAGGAAACGCTCAAGTATGGCCCGGCCTTGTCGGGTGTGGGTCACTTCAGGATGAAATTGCAGGCCATAGAAATGTCGGGCTTCATCGGCAATGCCGGCAAATGGGGCATTGTTGCTGGCTGCGATGGCGACGAATCCTGGCGGGAGTCCGGTAACACGGTCACCATGACTCATCCAGACATCTAGTCGGGTTTCATTCGGGTTCCCGGCAGTGTCACTGAGGTCATCGAGGAGTTGGGAGTGGCCGATGGTCTTTATCCGGGCATGGCCGTATTCGCGCAGATTTGAAGCTTCTACACAGCCACCAAGTTGCGCTGCCATGGTTTGCATACCATAACAGATGCCCAGCAATGGCCATTCCTGTTCGAACAGCTGAGAGTGGGCCAGGGGTGGTTGTTCTTCATGGACAGATTCCGGTCCACCGGAAAGTATGACGCCCTTGGGTGCAAAGCGCTGAATCTCTTCGAATTCGGCATCATAGGGCAGTATTTCGCAATAGATTCCGATTTCTCTTACCGAACGGGCAATGAGCTGGGTATATTGGGAGCCAAAATCCAGGATCAATATGCGATCGCTATGGAGATCCTGCATGTTGGAGTCGACCTCTAACGTGATTGCTGGTAATTGGGTGCTTCCTTGACGATGGAAACATCATGGACATGACTTTCGCGGATGCCGGCAGTGGTAATGCGAACAAATTTTGCATTGGCGGCAAAGTCTATGAGATCTTTGGCGCCACAATAGCCCATACTGGCGCGCAGACCCCCCATGAGCTGGTGGATGATATTGATTAATGGCCCCTTATAGGGAACCCGTCCTTCGATGCCTTCGGGCACCAGTTTGTCGGCGGAGGTGCCCTCCTGAAAATAGCGATCCCTGGAACCCTGTTCCATGGCACCCAGCGAACCCATGCCGCGGTAACTTTTATAGGACCGGCCCTGGTAGATCTCGATTCTTCCTGGGGCTTCATCGGTGCCTGCCAGCAGACTGCCCAGCATCACAGCATGGGCACCGGTAGCCAGCGCCTTGGCAAGATCTCCTGAAAGGCGTATGCCACCATCAGCGATAATCCTGATATTGGCACCCCTGGCCGCAGCAGCGCAATCCAGGATGGCGGTAATCTGTGGCACACCAACACCTGCGATCATGCGGGTGGTGCAAATGGACCCCGGTCCAATGCCAACCTTGACCGCATCTGCACCGGC
Organism: uncultured Gammaproteobacteria bacterium; assembly: GCA_964614335.1. Taxonomy (GTDB): domain Bacteria; phylum Pseudomonadota; class Gammaproteobacteria; order Arenicellales; family DRJH01; genus DRJH01. Next base: position 1,210 of record CAZTLH010000063.1, on the reverse strand, counting down.
CTCGGCCAGCGCCATGACGGCATCAGCGGTGGCGATATTGCCGGCGATAATATCAACCTGGGGATAATTGCTGCGAATGCTTTTGACTTGTCGAATGACCCCGGCTGAATGACCATGTGCAGTATCAACGACAATGGCATCGACACCGGCAGCAACCAGACTGGCGACACGTTTCTCTGAGTCTGAGGAAACGCCTACAGCAGCAGCAACCACCAGACGACCGGATTCGTCCTTGCTGGCGTTTGGGCTGTCTTTCTCTTTTTGCAGGTCTTTTGCGGTGACCATGCCCCGCAGGTTGAAATGTTTGTCAACAACCAGCACCTTTTCAATCCGGTGGGTATGCAACAGCGCCTTGATTTCTTGTTTGCCAGCACCTTCGTGTACGGTAACCAGTCGCTCCCGAGGGGTCATGACTTCTGTGACCGGGACATCGAACTCGGTGACAAAACGCAGATCCCGACTGGTGACAATGCCGTTGAGTTTGCCATCAAGCAGTACCGGGACACCAGATATGTGGTGCTCGCGGGTGATTTTCAGGACTTCGCGGATACTGGTGCTGGCATCGACAGTAAAAGGGTCATTGATGACACCGCTTTCGTGTTTTTTTACTTTCAACACTTCAGCAGCCTGACATTCAACAGAGAGATTCTTGTGAATTACACCCAGACCGCCTTCCTTGGCCATGCGGATGGCCGTATCCGCCTCGGTGACGGTATCCATGGCGGCAGACAGCAGCGGAATTTGCAGTCGAATTCTGGGTGTCAGCTGGGTGGCAAGGTCGACATTTCTGGGCAGTACACTGGAATAGGCCGGTACCAGCAGAATGTCATCGAATGTTAACGCATCTTTGAAGGGTTCCATCGCCGAATTATAGAGATTGACAGTCATTCAGTAAACAGGGTAAGTTGCAATTTAGGGACTCCCGCTAACCAGGGGTTCACTGGCTGGTTTCTCGCTCGATGGTCATCTATCGACCAATATCACCTGAAAACAGCCCGTAATCTCCCTGGGTGTCGATTTTCTGATGGAGCTGCCAGCTGCAGTTCAGGCATCACCCGTTATTCGGGTCTCGTCTTAAACACCTGATTCTTTGACGGGTTGCAGCCACAGCTTGTTGTTTGTTGGCCTGTGTGAGTCAGGAAAGTACCGGGTGCTCTCAAGGATGAAGACGACAGGATCGACTACCGCGCGCATAGTCTACGCCGTAGTC
>CAZTLH010000062.1:0-10460 GCA_964614335.1 uncultured Gammaproteobacteria bacterium | reverse complement strand
GCCCCCCGAGGGTAAAGCTTTAAAAAAAATACGACAGTTATCCTGACACCGGGGGACAGCACGACAAAGTTGATGAATCCCGCTTTTTTTTGGATTGACCAAAGCTTCTGAATCAACTCTGCAACCATTTCTGAAGGCTATTGGTGAGAGGATATTGTTATGTGCAGACTGAATCGATATAAGTCCATCATGCTGATTACGGGCATCCTGTTGGGGTCCGGGACCAACACTATTTTAGCCCTACAGTTGCAGATGGTTGCTCCAGGTCAATACGGCAGAAACCCTGTGGGCAGCACAAGAACGCAAGCAGCAACTTCTACAACTGCGTCTCCTACGGTACAACCCCAAACCTGGACCGGAAGACAAAATGCTCAAGTACCGGGGAAAACAGATAGTGTTCGCGCACAACTGCCGGACTTGGTGATCGGCAGGCTGTATACATCAACCCATGGGATCCACTCAGGGGATACGATCAGCCTGCGGGTCAAAGTCAGCAACCGCAGCTCCACTTCGATCCGCGGTATCAAGGTCCGCTTTCTGAACCAACAACGCCGCCAAGTGCTGGCTGAAAAGACCCTGAATTTGGCTGCGGGGGCATTTTCCGTCAGCCAACTGAATACCCCTGTATTTGGTAATGGCCGGACCAATATTGTGGCAATAATCGACCCCAACCGGCGCATTACAGAGCGCAATGAAACCAACAATACAGCCCAAATACAGCTGTCCATCACACCGGCTGCGATGCGCACTTCCCGCATTATTACGCCAAGTCCCACCCCTACTAGTAACAGTTCTGTACTGCGATCACGGCAACTTCACCGCGCATCTGGACTATTTCTAACACAGCAGGCAAAGATGGTGGTATCCGGATCAATAGCTGGGAACAAGAAAACACCAGATTCGCAGCCTCCAAGACCACAGTTGGGACTGGCCGTCACGCCGGGAGGACAGGCTCGCGGGTTTGATAGTAAAAAACAGCAGTTTCGGACTTTCGGTATCACTGCTGCGGCCTCATTGCCTGGACAACAAGCGGTGACCATAAAGCGCAAACTAAAACCCCTGAAAAGGACGGATACTACGCTGAAGATTACTACACTGCCGTTACATCGATCTACCCTGGTATTCGGTAGCCGGATCAGGGAACGGGTCCGCATGGGTAAAAATGGCAGCACCATACCAGGAGATGACGGACAGGGAGCGAATCCCGGAGGTCCTGGCTTCGGGAGTGGGGTGTTTGGTGGCATCAATGAACCGGGTGTTGATGACGCACCACCATTTGGCGGCAATGGCGGTACTCCTGGACCGATTAATGATCCCACAGGAATGGGCAACCCAGCTGATAGAATCATGACGCCGGACAAAATGGGTCAGTACGATCCCATCGGCTCCATGGGTGATCTTTACGGTGGTGTGAATCCATCGATTGATCCACGACTGGGCGGCCATGTCGGGGCAGGTGCTAAAGGGGGCTCAAAGTCTGCTGATAAGGAGAGCGGTTACGACAGATACTTTATGACCAATCCGAAAGAAGCGATGATCGTTTTTGATCCGAATGCTCCGAGATCCTATGGGTATGCCATCGGTGTTGTCGTTGAAGATCACGATAACTATACAACGCTAACGTATTTTTTCGGTGATGCATTTCAAAGTCACCTGCGAAAGAAAATACGAACCATAATAAAAAAATCTTTCGTTATCGATTCGAATAAAAATGAAAAGGGTTCAACAGCGGGAATTGACAACCGGGGAAATCAAGGCAGCCACCAAATGCTTTCGGAAGCACAGAAGCGCAAGATTCGTGAGGCTCAGCTGCAACAAACCTACGATGACGTAACCCATGGTCCTGCCATCCAGTCGGAAGGCGGTGTTATCGACCCGGTTCGAAATCAGGCTGACGGCAATAGCAACCACAAGAGTTCAGAGAAAAACCAGGGCCAATCTGCCGACCAGAGACAGTCAGCGATGCTTGCCAAGCAACCGGGCTCCTGGAAACCGGGCTCCGAACTCACCGGCAACGGACGAATTGATCGCGACAACAAATCCAGTAAAAGCATAAAAAAACCCCAGGGATTTCACGTCGTTGATCCCAAGGCCAATCAAGGGATTACCACAAGCCGGATTGATACGGCCAAGATTGGAAGCAAAACGGAAATCCTTCGTGGTCAGCTAGGTGATATGGGAGAACAAACCTCCGGAATGTTGGAAGGCAGGATGTCGGCAGGGCAAACAGGCCGGAAGTCGCCATTGATGACCGGCGAGCTTGCCCCAGCGGATTATGGCAATCAGGGAGGTGCCAACAGCAAGGGAGGATTGGGCGGTCTGCATGGGGCCAAGGGAAGTTCCAAACCCGAAGATCCGATGCATAAACAGCAACGGCAGCAGCATCAGTTTTCCGGCACAAAGCGTGGGCAAGCGATGGATTCCGGAGATAGCAGTGATAACGGTGATCAAGGCAGTGTTTCAAGCAGTGATCACAGTTCGCAAGATAGTGCAGGCAACAGTGATTCTGCAGGTTCAGGAGGCAATGCGGGTGGTGGTTCTGAGCATGCAAGTGGGGCCGGGTCGACAGCTAAAGGGGCAAGTCATTCCACTATCAGGCATGCTCTCGGAACGATATGGAATGCTATAGAAAAAGCTACGGATGATGATTCATCACCTTCATTTGGACCCAATGCAGTGGTTGGTGTGCGTGGCATGCCCAATCCACAAGGCGACAACGGTGGTGCCCAGCCAGCCGGGCCGGTGCATACCGGTCGACTGGTGGATGCGCCCACTTCCCACCAGATTCGGCGAATACCGACGGCATCATTGGACAAGGGATCACAGGTGGATGCAGCCCATCGGCGTTCTGGTGGCCCAGTAGGAAGTCTTCCTATCCAGCAGGGGATAACCGATCCGAGCGAACACTAAGAATTTACGACCTAACCGTTGACAACCGTAGCCGAAATCAAACACTAAACTGTTTCGACCACCCTGTATCGTCTTCATCAAATCCAACCATAGAGCACAGCTGCACACGGGGTCAGAGCACACGCTGATGACCATTCCCCACCATTACTGCCAAATTCAACAGAACCCAGCCTAAACATGGCAAATTTTTAATCCCATAACGCGCAAAACAAATCCTGACCCGTTTACTTCACCAAGCCAACGAGGGTTCTGTTGATATGTTTCTCAGCACAATCTTTTCTGAATGCCTGCCATTCTTGTTCCAGAGCTTTGCTAAAACCATCTCGTCCTGACCTGACCTCAAGCCGAAGCTGTCGAATACCCAAATCCATCAATGACAAGGACTCAGGGCGGGTAAATGCTTCGAGTTTTTCGGCATTTCCCAATGCAGCATCCCAGTCATGACGAGCGAGCATGATGGCCATGGCATCACAGAAGTAGTAAAAATGACAATGGCTGACACAGCTCTCAGCCAGAATCCCGGCACCCCGTGCCAACAATTCATCTTGCTCTGCAACATCGTCACTAATCAGTGCCAGGGTAGAAAGTGACTTGGGGGCAACGAAATTTCGGGCAAATTCCAATGCCATAGCAACACCCTCAAGGCCATATTGCCGAGCCTGATCAGTATCACCCTGCAAAGCCAGCACCCGGGCCAGATCACTTCTGGCCTGGGCTTCAAATCGTTTGGCACCGATCTTGTGGGTTAAATGAACATTTTCCGTAGCATATTGCAAGGTGGCATCGAGTTCATCCCTGATCAGGGAAACGAACACCAGGGAAGTCAGCGCAACACAGGCAGCGACCGGAACATAACAGCTCCGAGCCAAGTCCAGCGACTCTTTGGCATCGGCCAGTGCCGGCAGGATCTCACCACTGAAAGTACGGGCCATCGAACGATTATGCAGATTTGCCGCCAGATCCCGGGACAGATGATCAGGTCGGGCAAGGTCTATGGCCCGCGTATAGTAATCATCGGCGGTGCGCATGCTGCCTTTGAGATAATTGGCATCACCAAAACCACTCAGTGCACCGACCAGTAGATGGGAAGAGCCGGTTTTACGGGCATAGTGGATGGCCTGTTCATTGCTTTGCAGGGATTCATCAATTCGACCGAGTGGAAAATAGATATTGCCACGCAGATAATGTATCTGCGCCAGGTCCAGGTCATCGCCGATACTCTGCGCAGCGTTCTCGGCGATGCTGAGACTATCCAGGGCACTGTCGTAACGACTAGCCTGACGCGCAGCCTGGGCCAGACCGATATGGACACGATAGACCTCCGGTTCATCCGAGGCAATGACCACAGCCTGCTGATAACTGGTATGTGCCGCCTCGGACAAACCCAGTGCCAGCAGGACTTCACCACGGCGGCAGAGAAGACCGAACTGCACGGCATCCGGATTGCTCAATTCCAGACCACGATCCAGCAGAGTCCTGGCCTGTTCGAATTCATACACCTTCAGCAGGCCGGTCGCAGCTTTTAGATAAGCCTGTCCAGCTTGTTGATCTTCCGCTAGATCCAGATGTCTGGCCAGGAGTGTTGGCTCACGATTGTCATACCATTGTGCCGCACGTCTGTGCAGCATCCGCTTTGTCGATTTCAGCTGGGAGTCGTAGACAACATCCTGGATCAGGGCATGGGCAAACAGGAAATCGTCCCCTTCCGGTCGCAACAAGTGTTGTGCAACCAGGGTATCACATCGGTAATCGGCTTTGCCAAGGACATGACACAACACCTCTGGCCGAAAACGCTGCCCAATAGCCGAAGCCGCCTGCAGGGCCTGTTTGTCAAGCTTTGCCAATCGGTCCAGACGGGCCACAATAAGGCTTTGCAACGAGGGCGGGATATTTTCTTCACCACCTTCCCGGGCATTCAGCAACAATTGTTCCAGAAACAATGGATTGCCTTCGGCACGATCAACACAGTCAGACACATATTCCTGATTCATACCCGCAACCGAGCCGGCATAGGCCATAGCATCTTCATTTCGTAACGGACCAAGATCCAGTGTCACCATTCCCTCGGCCCGTGATCTGCTGCGCCAAACCTGATCCAGTGGATAACCTTCAACACGGGATGTCATGACCAACACCGTGGGGCAATCCATTACAATACTCGTGATCCGTGACAAATAATCCAGTATCTCTGGATCAGCCCAATGCACATCTTCGACCACAAGCAGCAGGGCATGCACTCGACTTGCACCGACGATCAGATCCGCCACGGTGCTACGTCGACCTTTGGTTCTGGTAGCATTGTCCATGGCCTCGTAAACCGATTTCATCTCCAAAGACTGCGGCAGATCCAGCAGGTCGTACAGAAACATTCGCTGATCGACAGACACCAGATGCTGTTCGATTGCCGACTCCGCCATTGAATTTTCTGCACCCTCCTGACCATCGCTGTGAATATTCAGCAATTGACGGACCAGACTGCGGATGGCATCGTGGCCCCTGCCGACGCCAAAATCAAGAACCAGCTCTTTTTTTACTGCAAAACCATGAGCTCTGGCAATCTCGGACACTTCCGTCAGTAGTCTTGTTTTACCGATACCGGCCTCACCACGAAGGACTACGGCCTGTCCTGAACCGGTTTCCAGACAGCTGTCAAGCAACGCAGTGAGTTGACGTAACTCGGCTTGCCGGCCTACCAGAGCGGGCATGCCATCAGATTGTCGGATTTCAGCGCTCCCTGCAGCAGTCACACCGAGCACCTGGAAAACACGTTGTGGAGAAGCGAAACCTTTCAGGGATTTTGGCTCCAGTTCGGTATATTCAAACTCGAGTCCTGCCAGACGATAGGTGGTCTCGGCGATAACCAGGGTATTTGCCGCAGCGACGGCTTGCACCCGGGCCGCCAGATTGGGCGCCTCACCGGTGATTGCGGCTTCCTGTGAGGCACCTTCACCTATGATATCACCGACTACTACATTACCGGAGGCAACACCGATACGTACCGCCAGCACTTCACCGATCTGCTTGATGCAGTCCGTCTCGATAGCAGCAACAGCATCGATAATGGCAAGACCGGTATGAATAGCATGTACAGCATCGTGTTCATGCGCCACCGGATAGCCAAAATACACCAAAATTCCATCACCCATATAACGTGCGATGAATCCTGAGTAGCTCTTGATGACCCCGGCACAAGTCTCCTGAAATTGCAGCAGAATATCACGCATATCCTCGACATCCAGTCTGGTGGACAGTGCAGTTGAACCGACCAGATCGCAAAACATGACCGTGACCTGACGTCGCTCCGCCTTAGGTGATGGAACCGGCTTTATGACTGTACTGTCGGCTTGTAGCGAAACACCGGCTTCATTACTACTGCCGGCCAGTAGTTTTGCGGCCTTGATAATCCGCAATCGATGACCGGGTGAGCTGACTCCAACCTGAATCAAGGTTTCGTGGTCAAGCTCGGGCAACAAATCCAAATCGATGTCGCCTTCCGCAAAGGCAGCCGCATATTGGCCTAGCCCGAGTTGCTCCAGCCACTGCTGTACGCGTTCAGACATAATCGAAGTCCGTCATACTCTGATTGCCCCGGTTATCGTAATGAGGAGAAACCCAGCCTGGCCATAGCTGTTGCCTAAAATAATGCGCCAAACAAGTCCTGTCACTTGAATGAGAATTTGCCTGCCTCGAAGATGTACAAACAGGCGGCGGCCACTTCGGCATCATATTCGCTGCCACTGCCACGCTGAATCTCGGCCAGTGCCACTTCCTGGGAATGTGCAGGGCGGTATGGGTGATGCGACATCATGGCTTCGGCCACATCGGCCAGACCCACGATACGTGCTTCCAGACAAATTTCCTCACCACCGAGACCTTGTGGATAACCGGAACCATCCATACGCTCATGGTGCTGATGTGCAATATTGGCTATTGGCCAAGGAAATACGACGTCTTTTAAAATGTCATAACCGACCTGACAGTGTGTCTTGACCAGCTCATACTCCACGGTACCGAGCTTTCCTGGCTTGTTTAAGATCTCTGCCGGTAGATAAATCTTGCCGATATCATGGATCATCGCTCCCATCCGCAAACCATCAATTTGTTCAGGAGACAACTGCATTTGCTGGGCTATTTCACGAGCCAATCGGGAAACACGTTGTTGGTGTGTTGCGGCAAAGGGATCCCGCACACCCACAGTGTGTGAAAATGCTACTACGGTACCGATTAAACTGGTCCTCAATATTTTTTTGGATTCCTGTAATGTAGCCTCCATGGCAACACGTCGGGCCACTTCTGTTTGTAATGCCTGTACTTTTTCAGCCAGTTTCTCGACCACGACATCGGTATGAGTGCGCGCAATGGTCGCATCATCAGGTAAATCAGGGATAGTCGCGTGTCCGGCTGTCAAGATGTTCTCGACTACCTGCAACAGACGATCTGGTTCCTGTGGTTTAGTGATGAATGCCGTAGCCCCAAGGGCCATGGCCAGTTTCTCGTGGGCCGGCTCCAGATAGGTTCCGGTATAGAAGATCAAGGGCAAATTGTGCCATTCAGGATCACGACGGATCTCATGGCACAACGTGAAACCATCCATCAGCGGCATCAGGATATCCGAGATGACTAGATCTGGAGCGTTGGCACGAATCTTCAGCAACGCCTCCTTGCCATCTACCGCAGCTTCGACAAGATGGTGTTGGCTGCGTAACAATATACCCAGAAATTCTCTGGCATCGGCATCGTCATCTACAATCAAAATCTTCATAACGAAGCTCTTTTTTCGAGCACCGCCCTGATTTGCTCAATCACTGCTTGAGGATCGATCGGTTTTTCGATATAGCCAGTAAAACCGGCCTTGATAAATCGCACTTCATCTCCAGCCAGGGCAAAGGATGTCATCGCAACCACCGGCATATCTGCACTGTCTTTTGCACACCGAATGGCCTGCAAAACCGCCAGACCATCCATGTCCGGCAATTGAATATCGAGTAAAACAAAGTCCATACCCCCTGCTGCCACCTTTTCGATACCACTCTTGCCATCCTCGGCAAATGTCGCTTGATAGCCATTATGCTCGAGAATAAATTGCATCAAAACCCGGTTGTCTTCGTTATCTTCAATAATTAATGCACGTTGTTTCATCCCCTATCTCCTGTGCTGGTCGGCACCGCATAGAGAGGAACGTGGAGCACAAACGTGCTTCCCCTACCGTATTCACTGGTCATCGACACCTGACCCTGTAACACCTCTTCGACAATTTTTTTTGTCAGATACAAGCCCAGGCCGGTACCTGGCGTTCTACGAACCTGCGGGGAATCAATACGGGTAAATTGGGTAAACAATCGTGCTTGGTCCTGTGCGCGAATCCCGATTCCGGTATCCGTGACACTGAGAACAAGATTGCCCTGCTGTTCAATGGCTTTAATGACAACTTTCCCAACCTCGGTATATTTGATTGCATTACTTAAATAATTCATCACGCACTGTAACAAACGTCGACGGTCAGTGTAGAGCTGTAATGGTGAGGTCTGTCTTTCGAGTATCAGGTCTTTGTGATGCAGCTTTTCCTGCAAACATTCAACCGCCTCGGAGATCACCCCTTCCAACGAAAACTTTTCCTGGTAGGTCGCCAATTGGCCGGCTTCTATTTTGGATATATCGATCACCTCGGTGATGAGATCCAGTAGATGTCTGGCAGCGCGTTGAATCCGGCCCATATGATCAGTTTGCAACCTATTCAGCTCTCCTTCCATACCCTGCAACATTATTCCTGAAAATCCTATAATGGAATTCAATGGCGTACGGAGTTCGTGACTCATGGATGCAATGAACAGCGATTTCAGACGATCGAGTTCCTCGAGCCGGGCGTTGGCAATAGTCAACTCACGGGTGCGTTCTTCGACCAATGCCTGAAGATGCGTCTGATGCATCTCCAACTCCTGTTCCATGGTTTTACGATCAGTGATATCAACTGCGACCCCCTGAAAATGGATGATTTCCCCTGCACCACCAAATGACGCAATAAACTGCCAGTGCAACCAATGCACCCTGCCGTCTGGTAATTTCAGTTCATGTTCATATTCGATGACCGGTTGCTCGAGCGTACATGCAGCCAATTTTTTCAAAATGGCAGATTGTTTGGACTCAGGAAAAACCTCAATCCATCTCTTGCCTATGAGTGATTCCCTGTTTTTTTTCCAAAATTCCGCGTATGTTTTGTTGACAAAGGTGCGGGTGGTATCCGGCAGAAAAGTAGTAATCATCGCCAACTGGTTTTCAACCAGATCTCGATAACGAGCTTCACTTTGCTGCAACGACTGCGTTCGTTCTTCAACTTGCTGTTGCAGCAGGGTTTGTGACCGATCCAGGGCAAGATTTACCCTCGATAAGTCTTTTCTCGATCGATTAACCTCAAATATGGTCTGGGTCAGAAGTGAGGCCTTGACTTCAGAATAATAACCCAATGCCCGCATCTTCAGCGCCCGTTCAATCAGATTACGACTGACACTCCGGGTTTCCCGCAGTTGCTCTGTTGCAGCACTCTTAAACCGGTTTATCATCTCAGATCATCCACTCAAGGTGAATCAAGGTCTGAACCACAGGGGAGACCCTTGAGAAAAGAAAATGCGGTGGCGATATCATCGCCTTCAATAATGGAACCATGCTGGGGCAGAATTCTCTGGATCGACCAGCGTTGCTCGATGGCGGCCAGGCATTGCTTCAGTATTTGGTTGTTGGCCATATAGGCCTGATGAAACGGCACCATCCGGGCACAAAAATCACCTTCGGCAAATAACGACCAGTCCTGATTATTGAGGGCACCAAAAATATCACTGGTAAAGAGACTCTGGGTCTTGACATCATAAGTCACAATCGCGCCCGGTGAATGCAAAAACGGGGTATGCATAAATTCAAGCACACGACCACTTTCCAGGGTAAGACGCAAATTCTGATCATCTACACGATAAAATTCCGAGCGCAGACCCAGATGACGTATCAGACGAACAGTATTGGCATGCGCAACAATTCGCAGGTCCTTGCGATCGATTACATCTTCTACCACAGCCAGATTGCCACAAACATCAGGGTCCTGATGAGAGGCAACAAGATGACTGATTGAAGATGGATCGGTCAGGTCGATAACCTTGCGCATGATCATCGGAAAATCCGGAATCGAACCCGGATCGAACAGCACGGCCTGATCCTGGTCCAGCAACAGATAGGGGTTGCAGTGCAGACCCGCCTGTTCGTCGTCAAACCCCACCCAGTGAATCTCCCGGGTGACAGCAATAGCTTCGTCGTAGTTGTAGCGACCCATAGTCACACCCCCGAGTGTTCCTAGCCCATCTGAGAACAGAGAGCCTACTGCGGTTGAACCACTCTCTCGCCAGCAGCGTCAAAAGCTGCAGATCAAAAGTAAAGACAGAACTCTCTCCTGATTCAATTTACCCAACGTACTGAAATTCAATCACACTGATTATATTCTGTATGGGCCCACAACGAGGCGCTGCCCCGCTCCCCCTTGTGAACGGCACAACATTACTCCTGCAGGC
>CAZTLH010000061.1:2786-10497 GCA_964614335.1 uncultured Gammaproteobacteria bacterium | reverse complement strand
TAATTGAATAGACTCATTTATGGTCATCGAGCGACAAGACGGTCGGCAAATTCAGAGTGAGCTGGAGCATCTAACACTATATCAGTGTGTCTACTTGACCTTGTCCAGGTTACCTGGATCGAAGACGTTGCCAAATGTCCCTTTCCCCGGGTTTGTTGCTTTGGGCGTTGCTTTCCCCTCAGGCCCTGCCTTGTCGAGATTTCCGGGCTCGAAAACACTGCCAAAGCTGCCTCTACCTGGATTGGTATTTTGTGGCACCCTGGAATTCCTGGCGCCAAATATATCCGGACCCTTGAGGACTTGTTGCTGTTTCTTGAGCTGCATTTTCCGGCGAACCTCAGCAATCATCTTTACCTGCCGTGCGTGTTTTTCCGTCTTGACCTCAGCCTTGCAGATATTCGGGCTATAGACCTGGGAAAACCAGATGGTTGAAAAACCCACGAGTGCCAGAATGGCCATAATGATGGCGGCCGGATTTTGGCGCAAAAAGCCAGGCAATCGCAGACCTCCACCACCAACGGCAGCGACCGGTGCACCATTCGCCACTGCGAGTTGCTGACGACGTTTGCGGATTTCATTGGGCAGGGCAAAGAAAATCGTCAACACCACAATAATAAAGGCCAGCGCGGAGATCGACGGATTGATGCCATAGCGCACTTTTTGTGCCAACTCAATGGTTAAGGTTGGAAATTTACCAAAGGTAAAGGTCGTGGTATTGTAATTTTCGAATGAAGCCAAAAATGCCAAAACTGCAGCGGATGCGATGGCTGGCTTCATAAATGGCAACAGGATTCTACGGAATGCCTGTACATTGGTGGCACCAAGGTCCAGTGCCGCTTCGGTCAGACCGGTGTCAAAACGTTGCAAGCGTGCGACAAAGACCAGCATACAATAGGAGGCGATAAACGTAGACTGGCCGAGAATGGTGAGAAAAAGGCCATTGTGCAGCAGGCTGTCATTGCCAAAACCCAGCAGAATATTAATCCGATCCCAGAACACCAGCGTTGAGATACCGAGAACAACACCGGGTATCAGGATTGGTGCGATTATGATGGTGTAATAGGTTGAACGCATCTTTGGCCAGATCTGGGTCAACATCAAGGCGCCGGCAAGCCCAAGCATGACCGATAGACTCACGGTGCCGATCGCAACCAACAGACTGTTCTTTAGACCATTAAGGATACGGTCATCCTTGGAGAGTACATCAAACCATTCAAAGGTCAGACATTCCCAGGGCGCAATCTGGGGAAACCCGGATGAGTTAAAAGCCGTAATACTCATGACAACCAACGGGCCGAGCAAATAGCCAAAGAAGATCAGCAGATACAACCCCAGGGCAATATTTCCCAGTGACAGTCTGGCGAAAAGGCTTGCTGTCTTCATTTGCCGATATCCCCCATCTTGACCTTGAACGCACGCATTAACGACAGCACAATGACGATACAGGTCACCAATAGAACAACGGCAAAAGCTGCACCCCGCGGCCAGTTGCCACCGGAGTTAAACCACTGATAGATGATCTGGGTAAACCACAAACTTGATGGCCCACCCAGTATTTGCGGCGCCGCCAAGGCCCCGGCGGAGAGCATAAAAACCATGGTACAACCAGAAGAGATTCCTGGTTTGGTATAGGGAATGACCACACGCCAATGGATACGCCACCAGGGCGCACCCATATCTCTGGCGGCTTCAATTTGATTCCGATCCAGACTTTCGATGACATTATAGATCGGAAAAATCATCAGCAGAATATAGGCATAACCCAGCCCGGCATAGAGTGCAATATTGGCGCGGATAAAATCAATTGGCTGGGTTATGGTTCCAGTAATAAGGAGAACTTCATTGATCAAGCCACTATCGCCGAAGATGATACGGAAGGCAAAGGCCCGGAGAATCTCATTGACCCAATAAGGAATAATCAGAAACATCACCAATATACGGGCAAACCCGCCACCTTTGGTCTGCCCCAGATAATAGGCCAATGGGTAACACAGAATCAAATCGAAGATGGTGACGAAAATAGCCGCCACCAATGTACGGACAAACACGCCAAGATCAACAACATTGTAGGCACTGCCTGCACCCTCAGCTCCAAATACAAGATATTTATAGTGTTCAATAGTATAGCTGTCTTTAGGACCACCCATCTCCGGTGGTGGCAGGTGGTGACGGAACGAAAAATCAAGCATCGATAGTTGCGGCAATATAATCAGCACTACCACCCAGAAAAAAACGGCTACCAGCAGAAAAGTTCCGAGGCCGGTGCCATTGCGTCGATAGTAATCCCTCAATATTTTTCCGATATCCATCGTGCCACCTACTCGCTGGCCAACTCACCAGCAGGCAATACAACGGCCTGATCCGGGGAATACTCGAGCATCAAATCTTGTCCTTGTGCCGATTCTCGCTGTTGTCCAATATTCATCAACGACATTTTCAGCTCCTTGCCTGCATCGCCTTCCAGAAAAACATTGTAACTCTGACCTTCGAATTCTTCGTGTTTGACCCTGGCAGTCAGACGATTTCTGGCCTCGCTGGCATCTGTGGAGATTCGAAATGCCTCTGGGCGTATAAACATCATGGCATCATCACCAACCTTGAGAGTTCCCATAGCAGAGCTTGCGACTCTGGCCGTCAACTCTCCGGTGCGGTTTGTGGCAATCACGGCCTGCTTACCATCAAGTGCGGCAATCTTGCCTCGCAGCACATTATTTTCACCGACAAAGGAGGCTACAAATGCGGTGGCCGGGTCATCATAAATGGCCTGGCCTTCGGCGACCTGGTCAATAATACCGGCACGCATGACAGCTACCTTATCTGACATGGTCAGTGCTTCACCCTGGTCATGGGTGATATAGATAAAGGTAATCCCGACCCGTTGCTGGATTTCACGCAATTCGGTGCGCATATGCTGACGAAGTTTCAAATCCAGCGCTGACAAAGGCTCATCCAGCAGTAATACATCAGGCTGGGCGCAAAGTGCTCTGGCAATAGCCACACGCTGCTTTTGCCCGCCGGATAATTCAGAAGGAAGCTTGTCCCCCTGATCCGACAGGGCAATCATATCCAGCAATTCATCACCTCGCTTGCGACGCTCGGCTTTGCTGGCCCCTCTGACCTCCATGGAGAATGTAATATTTTCCCAGACTTTCATCAGCGGAAATAATGCCAGATTCTGGAAAATCAGTGCGGTCGGTCGTTTATTCGGGCCAATGCCTGCCATACTCTTGCCACCGATTTTTACCACCCCCTCACTGGGCTCGAGAAAACCGGATACTGCTCTCAATATTGTGGTCTTGCCACAACCTGAAGGACCGAGAAAAGAAAAGAATTCACCACCGTCGATTTCGACATTCGCTTCACGAACGGCGACAAAGTCACCAAAACGGATCCAGACATTTTCCAGAGTGACTGCAACCCCTTTTTTCATCCTTCTCTCCTGAATTACTACGCATGCGGTTGTGCAAATGGCGTTTTTTTTACATGCAGAACACGCAACCTGTCTATTTTTTGCTTTACAGCCCTTTACAGCCAATTCCTGCAAAGATACTGATACAACAAGGTTTCGGGGCCTGCGAACAGGCCCCGAGGTATCACTACAAATCAGGCACTCTTGAATTTGTTCACAAACTCAGTGCGAACATCCATATACCACGGTGCTTCTGCCGGCCAGGGATTGAGATTGGCCAAAGATTTACCAGGATAAGCGTCAGCAAAGTTCTTCTTGTACGCTGATCCGGCAAATTTATCGGCACCCAATACCGGTGAATTGTAACCATGCGAGTCGATGGCTTTACCGGCATTTTTGGCTGCATAGGCAAATTTGATGAACTCATAGACCTGATCAGCGTTCTTCATGCCGATTGGCAGAGCCATACCGTCCACCCAGGCCATGGATCCTTCCTTTGGAGCCTGATACATCACTGGCTCGCCAGCGGTCTTCAGCGCCATGGGTGGGCCATCCCAGGTCTGACCGACAATTACTCCTTCCTTGAGCAGTCCATTTTTCTGCGTATCAGCGTCATTCCAGAGCAATTTAATATTTTTCTTGCGGGCAATGACCCAGGCCGTGATCTTTGCCCAGATGGGTCGCATTTTTTCTTCCGACTCGTACGCTTTCCAGACATCGCCCGGATTCAGTTCACCAATGGATTCCATATAAAGACCGGCACCTAGCATCATGGAATGTGGACGACCCATGGTCTTGCCTGCATTGGCATCTTTCCAGACATCACCATAACTTGGTGCATCACCCGATGGGGCCCATTTATCCGTACGCCAGGCGATTCCTTCGGTACCCCAGATATGGGGAATCCAGTGTGGGCCCTTGCCTTTGAAGTTCCAGCCAGTTTGACCAATTTTAGCCATGGCAGGATTAACCTTGTCAATGGGCACACGCTTCATGTCATAGGGCTGAATCAATTCAAGTGGCGCCCAGACCAGATTTTTGTTATTGGTCGGCGAGATAATGTCAAAGCCCTGACCCTTGGTGGCCTTCATCTTGTTGACGATTTCTTCGTTCGAGCCAATGCCGGTGTAGTTAATGGTAATACCGGTTTCGCTTTTGAAATCTGCGATGAATTTTTTTGGCAGATAATCAGACCACATCAGAATATTCACTTCACCCGAAGATGAGAATGCATCCTTGACGATCCATGGCCCTGTTGCGGCCACAACACCTGCGGTAACTGCACCCTTGATAACACTACGTCGACTGATATCGCTCGATTTTGACACTGTAGATGTTGAACCTACTTCAGTTTCACTCATAATACAAACCTCCTGAGGTTGATGACGATGGTCCGCTCAGAAAGAGCGAACCGACTTGCTTCCTGACACTATGGACGTGTCGTTTTTAAAAAGGTCGTACTGTCTGAATCTATAGTATGAAACGAATGACCATGACGGGTCAACTACAGATAACACCGTTTTACTGTGTTCATGATAACCCCAAATATGACACCAGGATGACATCCAGCCTTAATTTCAGTACTAGTTGACCCTGAATTTACCGCAAACAACAGATCCAGATCAAAGTATTCTCTGGATCCAATTCCCTGTCAAGTCGTCGTGGCTGTCCCGGCGGTTTCAATATTGAATGCCAGATCGTCATCTCTGACCGTGATCGCCACACTACCGCCCTTGACCAATTTTCCAAATAACAGTTCATCTGCCAGCGCCCGTTTCAGACGCTCCTGAATGAGGCGCTCCATCGGTCTGGCACCCATCATGGCATCATGCCCTCTTGATGCCAGCCACTCTCTGGCAGCATTATCAGCACTAAAATTCACGCGTTTGTCCGCAAGCTGTTGCTCAAATTGCATCAAAAACTTATCCACCACATGCAAAACAACACTGTGATCAAGTGGTTTGAAGTGTACGACCGCATCGAGACGGTTACGAAATTCCGGGGTAAAGGCCTTGCGAATGGCTTCGCTGTCATCATGACTGTGGTCTTGTTCAACAAAACCAACCGAGCTGCGAGAGATCTCAGACGCACCGGCATTGGAAGTCATAATCAGAATAACATTACGAAAATCAGCAGTACGGCCATTGTTGTCCGTCAGCTTGCCATAATCCATCACCTGCAGCAACAGATTGAAAACATCCGGGTGAGCTTTCTCAATTTCATCAAGCAACAAAACTGCATGCGGATGCTTGGTGATGGCATCGGTCAATAGCCCCCCCTGGTCGAAACCGACATAGCCTGGTGGGGCACCGATCAACCGTGATACGGCATGCCGTTCCATATATTCCGACATATCAAAACGAACCAGCTCTATGCCCAGGGTAAACGCCAGCTGTCGACTGACTTCGGTTTTGCCGACACCTGTCGGGCCGGAGAACAACAAGGACGAAATCGGCTTTTCCGGATTACCAAGACCGGCTCGTGACATTTTAATAGCAGCAGAAAGTGCGATGATCGCTTCTTCCTGTCCGAAAACCATGCGTTTGAGTGAAGTCTCAAGATTCTTGAGTGCATTGACATCGGAACTGGACACATTCCTCTCCGGTATTCTCGCCATGCGGGCGACAATACGTTCAATTTCACGCATCCCTACCTTGCGTTGTCTCTCCGAGCCGGCATGCAACCGGGCATGGGCGCCGGCTTCATCGATCACATCGATCGCCTTGTCCGGCATAAAACGATCGCCGATATATTTATCCGCCAGTTCGGCTGCCGAACGCAATGCTGGACGGGTATAACGAACCTTGTGATGCTCTTCAAAACGCGAGCGCAGACCTTCCAGAATCTTTACGGTTTCCTCAACCCCAGGCTCTTCGATATCAATTTTCTGAAATCTGCGAGCCAGGGCACGATCCTTTTCGAAAATATTTCGATATTCCTTATACGTGGTCGAACCAATGCATTTAATTCCACCTGATGCCAGTAGCGGTTTCAGCAAATTTGAAGCATCCATAGCCCCGCCTGAGATCGCGCCAGCGCCGATAATGGTGTGTATTTCGTCGATAAACAGCACCGCTTGAGGCTTCTTCTGCAACTCGCCCAACACGGCCTTGAGACGTTTTTCAAAATCACCACGGTATTTGGTGCCTGCCAGCAACGCCCCCATATCGAGCGCATAGATGACGGTTTCGGCCAGTACAGGCGGCACCTTGCTTTCGTGGATTTGCAGTGCCAGACCTTCTGCAATCGCGGTTTTTCCCACACCGGCTTCACCCACATACAAAGGATTATTTTTACGTCTGCGACAAAGTATCTGCAGGGTACGCTCAAGCTCCTGCCCACGACCAATCAGCGGATCAATCCTGCCAGCCTCTGCTTCATGTTGCAGGTTGGTGGCATAACTTTCCAATGCTGTCTGCTTGTGCCCACCTGCCGGCTCGCCAACCGTTTCAGATTCAGAATTGGGGGGTGCTGGCAATTCACCGCCCTCAACACTAATTTTAGAAACACCATGAGCCAAAAAGTTGACCACATCGAATCGACTGACTTCCTGTTCTTCAAGAAAATAGACTGCAAACGACTCCTTTTCGCGAAAAATGGAAACCAGAATATTGGCTCCAGTCACTTCCCGTCGACCTGAACTCTGAACATGCTGGATGGCGTATTGTAAAACACGCTGAAAGCCATTGGCCGGTTGTGTATCCTGTTTCAGGTCGGGTGGCAACACCGGAACATGCTGACCCAGAAAATCATGCAGACGGTCACGCAACACGGCGGTATCACCACCACAGGCATGCAGTACCTGTGACGCCACCGGGTTATCCAGCAATGCAAACAACAGATGTTCCACGGTGATAAATTCGTGGCGTTCCTTGCGTGCCAGACGGATCGCCTGATTCAGTGTTTGTTCGAGGTCCTGTGACAGCACTTATTCGGGCTCCAGTATCGATTTCAGGGGATGCTTTTGTTCACTTGCCAGATCCAGCACTTGTTTGACTTTCATTTCTGCGATTTCCAGAGGATAGACACCACAAACTGTTTGGCCACTGTTATGCACGGATAACATTAATTGAACAGCCTCATCATAGCCTTTAAAAAAGACCTGCTGCAAGACATCAACGACGAATTCCATCGGTGTGTAATCATCATTCAGCAATAGCACCATATACATGGTCGGCTTCTGCAACGCCGGTTTGGCTTCTTGTACTGCTTGCTCATGGTGCTGCACAATCTGTTTGTCTTTGCTCAACTCATTGCCTCTGGTTTACTATCCTGGCCTGGCCTCCTGGCCTCCTGGCCTCC
>CAZTLH010000061.1:0-2686 GCA_964614335.1 uncultured Gammaproteobacteria bacterium | reverse complement strand
CCTGGCCTCCTGGCCTCCTGGCCTCCATATTGAGGATATGACGCCATAAACACATTTTGCAAGCCCTGTAAAAGTGCGGACATTAGAGAATACACGCACTGCTGACACTGCCGCTTGCTATAGGTTACTGCGACGTGATCAACAATGAACTGGACTGTGATTGAGCTTTTGCCAATTGCTCACGGGATAGTGAGGCTCGTATTTTTTCGCGTGCCTTGAAGGCCAGGTTATCTCCTGTAGCCGCGGCGAGATTTAACCACATATACGCCTTCACCGGGTTTTTTGCTGTGCCATTACCTTGCTGCAACAATAAACCCAGCTGTCTTTGCGCATCAGGGTTGCCTCGTCTTGCCAGTTGGCGAAAGACATCGCCGGCTTTTTTGTACCATTTGTGTGCCTGCTCCGAATCTTTTTCACCCAATAAACCAAGGGCGTAAATCCGGGCCAGTTTTTTCATGGCGATCGCAGATTCATGTTCAGCCGCAACACGATATTGTTTCACTGCATCGGCAAACCATTCCTTATCAGATTTCTGCAGAACTTTAGCATCCAATTTGTGCGCTTCCTGCCCGAGAAAATAATAGGCATCGCCATATCCAAGTTGGCCACTCTCCGCCATCAACTGCAATGCTGAAAGATGTTTTGTTTTGCTCTCTTCGCCATCCAAATCCAGCAAAGCAAGAAAGTAACCCGCTTTTGCATTTTTTTTATTCCATGCTTTTTTCAGCCACAGCCGGGCTGTCTCCTTGTCATACCGAATACTTCCCTTGTGCAGTAGATTCAGACCCAATCGCAGTTGCGCAGGCACATAGCCTGCCTCGGCAGCCTTCGACAACCAGCTGAATGCCTTGTCTCGATTTTGCTCTATACCAGTTCCATCGTAATACATCTGCGACAACAATAATTGTGCTGGGGCATAACTCTTCAGAGCAGCACGCTTGGCCCAAACAGCGGCACGTACCGGATTTTGCACTAAACCACGGCCTTGAAGATACAACCGCGCAACTTGATACTGGGCGACTACTACACCTTGATCTGCTGCTTTAACAAACCATGATATCGCTGCCAGGTCATTTTTTGGTGTACCAAGTCCACGCAGATAAATTAGCCCGGCAGCATATTGCCCTTTTTCACTCCCTAATTCACCTGCCTTTTTATACCAGTCCAATGATTGGGCAAGATCTTTAGCCATTACCTTCCCGATTGCGGCAAGTGCTCCCATCTTCAATTGGGCCTTGACAAAACCACCAGCAGCAGACTTCCGATACCATTTCAACGCTTCAGCACTGTCCTGTTTAACACCACGCCCTTGTTCAAATAGAGTAGCCAGAATGTACTGCGCCTGATGATGCGCAAGCTCGGCTGATTTTTGCAGCCACTGTGCTGCAACATGAGCATCAGTGGTTGTTCCGCGACCCTCCAGATACATCATCCCCAAGTTGAATTGGGCTTCAGCATCCTTTTGTTCTGCAGATTTTCGATACCAGCTTAAAGCCTTGCTATCGCTTTGTTTGATCCCATTGCCACGCTCATATAATACGGCAAGATTGAACTGGGCATCCCGATCACCAGACTTCGCTGCAAATTTCAACCAACGCACACCTTGAAAAGGGTCCTTGTTCGTACCAATTCCATCCAGAAACATGGTAGAGACATCATAGGCGGCACGGATGTGCCCTCCCTTTGCAGCAGTCACCATCCAGCGAAATGCCAACGACAGATTTTTTGGCAACCCCTGATTACCCTTAACAAACTTTTTGGCTATCTGAAACTGGGCCTCGGTATTCTTCTGAAAAGCCGCTTTTCGGTACCACTCGGCTGCCAGCTTGTGGTTCTGAACGACTCCGCGACCCTGGTCCAGAGCTTCTGCATAGGCCATTTGACCTTCAACCAGACCGCCATCGGCCGCCTTGTAGTATAACTTCGCAGCTTTTTTTGGATTTTGTTCAACGCCTTGCCCTTTTAGATAACGATCTGCGAGACGCATGCTACCAATCAGGCTACCCTGTTCTGCTGCTCGACGATACCAGTCGACAGCATTTCGATAATCTTGCAGCACCCCCCGCCCCTGCATATACATATCACCAAGATAAACCTCCGCCAGGGAATCACCTGACTGGGATGCCTGGATGAAATAATGTCTGGCATTGACAAATTGATGCTGTTGCAAAGCCCGCACACCATCATAAACACCTGCCTGTACAGTCCCTCCTGGCAACAAGGCCGGTAACAAAATACTGCCACAAAAATACAGGATTGCGTGTCTAGTCCTTTGCACTGATCGACCTCTGGGAAACATATTGATATCGTATACGGTCATATGAAAGCATCTCAAGTACTATGTCGGCAAAATCGATGTGAGCTTTAGCAAGAAAATATAACATCATTACTGACAGTAGCGGGAGTTTTTGAGATGAGAGCGTATTTTTTTGACATTACAATATTAATAAATTATAATAGAACTATGTTTTATTCGGCTGTGTGAGTTTTTTGATGACAACCGAATGATTGACTCCTCCATCCTCCTTGGTGGTTTCGGCGCGGCCTCTGGCCGCGCTTTTTTTTGCCGTGTGATCCAAACAGCATTGACCCCCGATGGCACACGCGGTTACATTTGACGCATCTTTACTCCCTAGGAGGCTGTCCGAGAACAGAGAGCCTACTGCGGAAAAGCGGACTTTGGTCC
>CAZTLH010000060.1:0-10510 GCA_964614335.1 uncultured Gammaproteobacteria bacterium | reverse complement strand
CCGCAGCCGCTGTTGCGTGTGCCTCCACGGTGTTGTGGCCGGGGGGCGGGGCGGTGTGCGGGGGCTTTGGTGGTCTGGTTTTACACCACAATGGTCTGGATATGACTGCACAGCGTGATCACCGGGGTGAACCATTATTTCGCCTGGGGCCAGTCCGGGACGATAACTTCGGTTTTATTATTCTCGGCCGTGCCCTGACTCATCATCACCTGGTCAGCCATCGCAATCATGCCGTCAAGGATGCCCTGACCATCGACCAAATCAGCAAACCATTTCAGGCCAATACCTTCACCCAGACACAACGAAGGCAGCTGATCCACGCCTTTCGACAACTTCGAAACGCCAAAACGGCAAAAAAAATACCGGGACTCCTGCTGAATCTGATCCAGAAAAATGAACAGGGCTCCTGAAACACAAAACTATGGGCACCGCAGGGCAGTATGGGCCATTCGGAAAGCGGCAAACAACCCCCCCCTATTTCAAAATTCAGCGAGAGCTTGTGGTACTCACTGAAGCTTGAAGCCATGTCTGCTCCTTAGCCAAAAGAACACCTCCAGGTTTTAAATGCAAGCAGACCCTTTACCGGATTAGCGGATAAAAGCCATAAAACTGGCCAAGGTAGTAGTGGACTTTTTAGAGCCAGTGCTTTTATACTTCCGCCTCATACTTACATTCAATTGCACGGGGAGCCTGTACCAGGCTGAGAGGAGGGCAACGCCTTCGACCCGAACACCTGATCCGGATCATGCCGGCGGAGGGATGCTCGTAGCACAGAAAAGCTCTCCCCGCCCGTGGAGAGCTTTTTTTTAATGCGCGCCATCATATTTGTCAATGGGAAACTCGATTACCCACAACAAGCTCTCAGCCTCATCCGGTCCAATGATCTGCTGATCGCCGTCGACGGCGGTGCACTACACCTACAGACCCTGGGTTTACAACCGCATATTGTGATTGGTGACTGCGACTCTCTATCACGGCAGGCCGTGCTTGCACTGGAAAAGTCCGGGGTTACGTTTCAGAAACATCCCGCCCGTAAAGATCAGACCGACCTGGAACTTGCGCTGGAATACGCCCGACAACAAGAGGCTACCGAAATTCTGCTGCTTGCTGCCCTGGGTGGCCGTTGGGATCAGACCCTGGCCAATATCCTGTTGTGTTTCCAAGCCAGTCTGGCAGCTATTCCCATCACCATTTATGCAGGAAAGCAAAAAATCTCACCGATTCGCGGAACGATAAGCCTGCAAGGTCTCCCCGGAGATACCGTTTCATTGCTGCCGATCGGCGGTGATGCCCATGGTGTAACCAGCTGTGGACTTGAATATCCATTAAGTGATGAAACACTGGTGTTCGGCAGCTCATTAGGCATCAGCAACACGCTGCTTGACCAGACCGCCACAATTGTGGCCCACAAAGGCCACGTACTTTGTATCCATATTACCCAAACCAACGAGGAAGCAGCATGAATAATCCAACCAAACGTATCGTAGCATTTGCCGCGCTGTTCGGCATCCTGGCTTTTGTCCTCTATTATCTGGCTGCAGTCGTGCGTGGACCGAAGCTAGAATACATTCAATGGAACACCATTCACGCCGTTGTGGTCACGATACTTGCACTGGCTGCGGGTGCAGCCTGGGGCAGCCGACAATCCCTGGAAGGCTGGAAAACGATGGATGTTATCCTGACTTCGAATCTGGCACTGGTATTTGGTTTATTGTTCCTGGGCTGGGGATTCATCTGGAACTTTGCCAAACCTCTGGAGGCTGTCATGCCCGGTGCGCGTGATTTGTTATACGGGTTCTGGTTCATCGCCGGCATCCTAGCGCCCTATATTATCCGCAAGCCGGGGGCAGCACTTGCCGCCGAAATGCTGGCGGCGCTCGCCGAACTGCTGGCTGGGGGAACCTGGGGTCTGACCCTGTTGATTTCCGGTCTGATACAGGGCGGATTGGCCGAGATTGTGTTTGCTGCCACCGGCTACAAACAATTTGATCTGAAAATCCTGATGCTGGCGGGTGCGGCAGCTGGTGCAGGTAGTCTGGTCGTGGATTATATGTTCTGGTATTCCAGCCTCGGCCTGGGTGTTTTGGGTATGATGTTGCTGGCCCGCCTGATCTCCGGTGCCTTGCTGGCAGGCTGGCTGGGGAAAGTCATCGGTGACGGCCTGCTCAACGCCGGCGCACTCGGTTCATTCGCCATCGCTCGCGAACAATAATCCACTCACTGGAGACGATTTGCGGACAGCCTGGCCGCAGATGCTAAAAACCCGTCACCTCACCATTCGCTACCCGCGTATGGAAAACCCCGTGATCCGGGATCTTTCGCTACACATTCAAACGGGCGAAACCGTGTTATTGCTGTCACCCTCGGGGGGTGGCAAATCCACACTGGCCAAAGCCTTGAGCGGTCTTATACCACAAGGTGTTTTTGCCCATACCCAGGGTGAGATCCGTCTTGATGATATCGACCCATTGACTGCCGCACCGGGCAAAACTGCAGCCCGTATCGGGCTGTTGTTTCAGGACCCGGAAGCCGGTTTTGCCACACTGGCGGTCGCTGACGAAATTGCCTTTGGTCTCGAAAATTTACGCATATCCGCCCATGATATGCCCGCCAAAATTGATGCGGCTTTGACCCTACTCGGCTTGGCTGGCTTTCACGGCCGCCGTCTGGAAACCCTTTCCGGTGGTGAAGCACAACGGCTGGCGCTGGCCTCGCTACTGGCCATGGGACCGTCAGTTTTGGTATTGGACGAACCAACGGCCAATCTCGACCCCGCCGCAACCCGTCATTTTTTCAGACGACTCGAGAAACTGCAGGGTCAGCATACAATCTTGCTGATTGAGCATAAACTGGAGGATTGCTATCATCTGGCTGACCGCGTGATCCTGCTGGATGCGAGTGGCGCCTTGCTGGCCTGTGGCGAGCCGGACACGGTCTTCAAACAATTTCGACAACAAATTGACGCGGCCGGCATCTGGCTGCCACCATTCATGGCCCCCGTTAGACCCCCACGCACAGATTTTCCGCCTTTGCGGGACAATCCTCCAGCGGTGACATTATCGGCTGTGTCATTTGCCTATCCGCATGATGAAGCACTATTCCAGGATATTGAGCTGAAAATACCGCAAGGTGATTTTCTGGCGTTGGCAGGTGAAAACGGAACAGGAAAATCCACGCTGGCACAGTTGATGATCGGTTTATTGCCCGTCCTGACAGGGCAGGTACAATTATTCGGCAAGGCCATAGAAACCCTGTCCCTGGCCGAACTGACCGAGCAGGCCGGGTATGTATTTCAAAACCCGGAACATCAATTTGTGGCCAACCGGGTGGATGAAGAGCTGGCCTATTCGCTCCGTGCACGCCACTGGTCAGACGATAGCATTCAGGCCCGGGTAAGCGAATTGCTCGATCGCCTTGGATTACAGACACACGCAGCGCACAATCCATTCACCCTTAGCCAGGGTCAAAAAAGACGTTTAAGCGTAGCAACCATGCTGGCAGCCGGTCAACGATTGCTGATCCTCGATGAGCCTACATTCGGGCAGGACCGTCACACTGCAGCGGCATTGATGGATTCTTTGTCTGCTCTCAATCACCAGGGAACCACCGTGGTGATGATTACCCATGACATGCGTCTGATCCGTGAATACGCACGACGGGTCGCTGTACTGGACCAGGGGAAACTGGCTTTCATCGGCTCACCTGAGGTGCTGTTCAAACGTACTGAGCTGTTGCGTCTGACCCACCTGATATAACCATCAGCCGACCGACCCCGCATGTTCACCTACCTCAGCCAGACCTCCCCGCTGCATACTCTGAATCCCACGGCCAAATTGGCCGGGCTGGCACTGGTCTCGGTAGCGGCGACCCTGGCCTTCGACCCGTTCATACCCGGCATGCTGTTACTGGGCTTGTGGTTACTCACCTGGCTGATCGGCCGAGTGCCCCTAAAAAGAATGTTACGCTGGAGTCTGCCAATTTTACTGTTGCCGTTACCGTTGGTGATTTTTACGGCCTTGTATACGGATCCGGAACAATTCACCTCTGTGCATATCTTATGGCAGTGGGGGGTATGGAGCTTAAGCCAGGAGGGAATCCGTACCGGCATCGGTCTAGGCTTACGCTTGGCCACATTCATCAGCACTTCTCTATTATTTGTCGCCACCACCGACCCGACCGATTTTGCCCTCAGTCTGATCCAGAATCTGAGGTTACCCTATCGATTTGGCTATGGGGTCCTGGTTTCGTACCGGTTTTTACCGCAATTGGCTAGAGAATACAAAATTATCCGTATGGCACATAGAATTCGTGGTGTTGGTGAGCGTACAGGACTAGGTGGAAAAATCAAACAATTGCGACGCGCCGCCATTCCGTTGCTGGCCGCAGCCATCCGCAAATCGGAACGTACCGCGCTGGCGATGGATGCCAAGGCATTTGGCGCCGGTCCGGATCGCAGCTACTATCGTGAAATGCGTTTTGGCTGGAAAGACGCACTGTTCATTCTTGCCATGCTCGCCTTCTGTACCATGGTCACCCTTGTAGCCAGTTATTTGGATGTGGCCGACTGGCAGTGGATCCCAGGCGCCTAAACACAACTGAAGAGGTCAAGTGGTTTTTGCATCACGCCTGTATGTGTTATCTACGCAAGGCCATCAGGTGATGAAAAACTCCCTTGACGGTGGGCGTTAGACGCGCCCGGTTATAGGCGTCACAGCATGATGGCCTCGTAGCCGACCCGGCATCATCGACATGCTCCGAACAGTGAACCTTAAGACGGTTTCGATGAGCTCGCGAGAGATTTTGTATCCATTTATTGTTCGGCATTCGCCCACAATGCACTTACTGGCACAGCAATCATCCGCTCCCCAAACGGCAATATCTTGTCTCCCATATAGATCAGGACGCCTCGATGAAAGCGATCTCCTGCAACTTCGGCAAGCGTCTTCAAGCCCTTAAATGCTGAGGCATTGATATGTGCCGAGGACTTTATTTCTACACCCACGATGGATTGCCCCGGTCCCTCCAACACCATATCAACCTCTTGGCCGGTAGAGGTTCGAAAGTGATATGGACTTATCGCCATACCGGAAAAATCAATCAACTTGCGAATTTCCTGTACCACAAACTGCTCCATTAACGGCCCGAGTGAAGGCGATTGCTGTAATGCATCGGCCGCTATTTCTCCACGCAAATGAGCAACAAGCCCTGAGTCAATTAAATGCAGCTTGGGAGATTTGACCAGTCTTTTACCAAAATTCGGCGACCAGGCCGGTAACAGCTGCAGAATAAAGGTGGCTTCCAGTAAAGAGAGATAACGTCGCAATGTCGTGTGTGCCAGACCACTGGCACGTGACACCTCGGACATATTCATCAACCCGGAGCTTCGTGCAGCAAGCAGTTGGAGTAACCTCGGCAACTCGGTCAAACCTTCAATATTGGCCAGATCGCGCACATCACGCTGCAAAAGACTGTTGATATAGCTACGAAACCAGATATTTTGTCTATATTCCGACTTTCTGGCGACAACTTCGGGGTAGCCACCTGTGACAATACGGCGATAAACCTCCATCCGTTCCACGGCCAATGTTGCCACCGGCCAGGGTGGATCAGAAAACAGCGATTCGATAAATCTATTTTCCACGCCATCCAATTCTGCCTGTGACAACGGTTGCAATGGCAGAATTTCCATTCGACCGGCCAGCGATTCAGACAATTTTGGTAATAGAAAGATATTCGCTGAGCCCGTTAGTAAAAAACGTCCCGGCCGTGGGTTACGGTCGACTGCCATTTTGATCACTGGAAATAATTGCGGTGCTCGTTGCACTTCATCGAGAACAAGAAAATCTCCCGCACCATCAATCAGTGTCGCCGGATCATTACGTGCAAGACTGGCGACAGTTGGGTCATCCAGAGTCAGATATTGACCACCGCGTGCCTCAGCCAAGGCCCGTGCGAGCGTACTTTTACCAGTCTGGCGGGCACCATTGAGCAACACCACGCGGGTGTCAGCCAGTGCAGCTTTCAAAGAATTATTAATAAATCGCCAGTACATGGTGAAATATTAGCCACAACGTGGCGAATTTGCAACATTCTACTGAATACATGTATGTCTGAGGCCTTGTATTCTGCACTGCATAGTGTATCGGTGGTGCGATCGACCATGTCACCGCCGCAAAGCCATCAGGTGATGAAAAACCCCCTTGACGGTGGGCGTGAGACGTGTACGGTTATAGGCGTCACCACATTGCCTTATGGCCTCGGCGACAGTCGGATAGGGATGGATCACGGTAGCAAGACGACCAAGCCCCATCCCGGCCTGCATGGCCACACTGATCTCGCTGATCATATCGCCGGCATGGCTGCCGACGATGGTTGCACCCAGGATTTGGCCTTTGCCTTTTGCTACATGGATTTTGACAAAACCTGTGGTAATACCATCGACTATACCCCGGTCGACTTCACTAAATTCACGTTGATAGGTGTCATACGGAATACCGCGTTGCTGCAGATCGTTCTCATACAAACCCACATGACTCACTTCCGGATCGGTATAGGTAGCCCAGGGAACCAGCAGCTCAGAAACCTTGTCATGACCAAAAAACAGAGCATTTTTAATCACCAGACGGGCCATGAAATCAGCCATATGGGTAAACTGATAGCGACTGGCAACATCCCCCACCGCATAGATATCTGAATTTGTGGTCTGCAATCTGTCGTTCACGATCACACCCCTGCAGGAATCAAAATCCACGCCGGCCTGTTCCAGGCCCAGACCATCAACCGCCGGTTTACGACCAGTGGCGATCAACAGCGCATCAAATTCCAGTGATCGTTCGACACCGTCTTCATCCAGAACAATACGTACCGATGTATTCCCACCCTGGCCCTCGATTCGTTTATAACGTGAATTGACCGCCAGGGTCACACCATCCTTACACATCGATGCCTTGACGATTTCGGCCGCTTCCGGATCTTCTTTGGGCATGATTTTCGTGGTACGTGAAAACACGGTCACCCGGGAGCCCAGCCGCTGAAAAGCCTGGGCCAGTTCCAGACCGATGGGACCGGCTCCGATGACAGCAAGACGCTGTGGCAGCGCTGTCAGATTAAAGATCGAGGCATTGGTCAGAAAAGGAACGTCGGCCAGGCCTGGAATATCGGGGATCGCAGCAGTACCCCCGGTGGCAATCACGGCCTTGGCAAACTTGAGCGTTTTGCCATTGACCTCAACCCTGTTTTTGCCGGTAAACATCGCTCTACCCATAAAAAGGTCAACACCGAGTTGGCCTGAATATCTTGCAGCTGAGTCTGCCAAAGAAATCTGCGCCCGTAAGCGGCGCATACGCTCCATGACATAAGCAAAATCGACGATCACCTTACCTTCGATCCTGACACCAAACTGGCCGGCATCACGCACCTCGGCCGCCGCTTTGGCGCAACGCAACAGGGCCTTGGATGGCACACAGCCGACATTAAGGCAATCTCCACCCAAAAGATGAGATTCTACAATGGCAACACGGGCACCGACCCCGGCTGCTCCGGCCGCTGACACCAGTCCACCTGCCCCGGCACCAATAACCACCAGGTTGTAGGAGGACTTGGGTTGTGGGTCCTGCCACTTTTTGGGATGAACATGATCCAGTAGTCTGGCGTTATGTGTGTCGAGTGGCGAGACACCGATGGTATCCAGGTCAACCCGGTCCAGCTCTCCAAGTCCGGCATCCGCCACGGGCACTGCAGGCTGCAATGAATAGCCATTAGCACGCTCCGGGGTACTGGAGCCAAGGAATTCTGACCACTTGACCGCACCGCCATCATCTTCTTTTTCGGCCAGACTACCGTGATCTTCATCTTCTACAAAACGATAAAAAAGATACTCGTTTTTAAAGGCATGGGCCTGCTGGACATGGTGAAATATGCCACACTGCAGCAGCATATTCCCAAGCCGAACCGCATCCGCCACATCCACGGCCAGACCCTTTTCCTGCAACCGGGTTACCACTTCACTTCCGACGAAACAATGCGCATAGGTTTTCGGTGGAAAGCCATATTGATGGTCGTCCAGGTCAACTACTGCCCGAAAAGCAGTCTTTAGCTCATCAAGCGCCTTGCTTTCCAGAGATTTCTGCTCATCCTTAGTATGCTTGTTGCTCATTACCCACTCCTTCCCCAGGACTCTGATATGGTTTTATTTTACCTCTTCAGCGACCTCCAGAATGTAGCGTTCACTACAATACATGACAATGGAATCGATGCCAGTACGCATTGACTCAAATTAAATATAACCCTTAAGGAGATGTAACACAGTATCGTTGACTCATATTACAGGTAACCGAGGCCCGAAAACCACAGTCAGGTGTAGATCAGCCCGTGGCAGCTGCCGATGGCATGAATATCAATGGTGTGAACGGGCTGGCATGCATTACGCCGGTCGCAGGCTTGAAGTAGCCGATCAGAGTGCATCCCTTACCGGGTATGGAGGCCTGCCCCAAGAGGATGAACCCCACCAAGGCCATCGACCACATTAAAAGGGCATTGCTGATCCGCGAATCCTGAAGCATTGGTGGATTTCTCTTTCTTTCTTGACGGCGAACATGTGTGGTGTATAATACTGGTGTATAATTTAACGGAGATCGGCCATGGTGCGGACGCAGATATATTTGACGGAACATCAACGTAACGAATTGGCAAGGATTGCAAAAACCATTGGCCGGAAACAAAGCGAACTGATTCGGCAAGCTATTGATCATATGATTGATCAATTGAGTCATCATCGGCGTGAAACGGTGTTGCGGGAAGCCGCTGGAATTTGGAAAGACCGTACGGATATTAAGAATTTCAACGCCATTCGGGCCGAATGGGACAGACTTGATTCATGACCGGACCGATTCTGGTTGATACGGATGTGTTGATAGATTTTTTTCGCGGGCATCGCAGAGCGGTGACATTTATCGATACGCATGCGGATCGGATCATCATGTCATCCATTGTCATTGCGGAGTTGTATGCCGGCGTAAAGGGCAGTGCGGAACAAACGATCCTTGAAAATTTTATTTCCATCTTCCGCGTTGTTCCCGTGAGCGCAGGTATTGCAAGGGATGGGGCCCTTTACAAGAGAGATTACGGCAAGTCGCACAGTGTTGGTCTTGCGGATGCCATTCTGGCGGCCACAGCCAAAGCTGAAAATGCAAAGATGGCGACGCTTAACACGAAACACTATCCGATGTTGAAGCATCTCGCGCCAGCCTATAAAAAATGATGATGCACAATCCGCCTCATCCTGGCGAAATCATTCGTGAGTTTTGCCTGAAACCATTGGGACTGACCGTTACCGAGACCGCCAAGACGTTGGGCATAAGCCGCAAGGCGCTTTCCGATTTGCTGAACAGACAGGCCGGGATCAGCCCGACGATGGCAATATACCTGGCCAAGGCCTTTAATGCCATGCCAGAATCATGGCTTAAACAGCAGATGCAATACAATCTTTGGAAAACCTGGCAAAAGGCGGATGATGTTCAGGTTCGCCGCTTGGCGGCATGATGATTGTGAATATCTCTGAAGCCAGGGCGCATTTCTCCAAGCTGGTTAATATGGCCTATCACGGGGGAAAGGTGGTGATTACCAAGAATAATTTACCACTTGTGGATATGGTTGTCCGCAAATCTGAAGGCAAGCGAAAGCTTGGCCTGCTGGCTGGAACGTTTACCGTTCCGGATGATTTCATGGATGAGGATTCGGATATCAATGAGATATTTTATGGCAAGCAATGAACATTATTCTTGATACGCATATCTTTCTTTGGACCTTGTCCAACCCTTCCAGAATCAATGGACACAAACACGCGGGACTGAAAACCGCCACGAATACGGTTTATGTGATCTCTGGGAGTTTATGTGGGTGCTTAGGCTCAAGCTTAAGAACTGAGCAAAGCGGGTAGATGTCAATGCCAAATGACGAGATTCGGGATAGAGTAAAGCAGCTTTTCCCTATCTAAAAGGACTGGCACAGCTTCGCAGTATATTGATCCGAAGCTTGGATCAATATGATTATCGCCCATGTCGACCCCCTGGTTTGTAATAGCGGGTAATTTTACCTCTTCGCGGCTGCGGCCAGCGACGGGTAGTCGGTATAACCTTGTTCTGTGCCACCATAGAATGTGCTGGCATCCGGGGTGTTGAGTGGGGCACCCACACGAAAACGTTCTGGTAAATCAGGATTGGCCAACATCAGTGTACCAAAAGCGACCACATCAGCAGCACCACTGGCGATGGCCGCATTGGCCTTGTCCAGATCATAACCGCCATTGGTGATATACACACCTTGCCAGCGTTCGCGCAGCAACGCCAGGTCGAAGGCAGGGCCAGCGGCATCGACCGTGTCTTGGCCCATTTCCGTAACATGCAGATACGCCAGACCAAAGTGATTTAACTGCTCAACGACATAACAGAACAAACGCTGCGGGTTGGAATCATGCATATCATTGAACGGTTGGAGTGGTGACAGTCGAATC
>CAZTLH010000059.1:0-10524 GCA_964614335.1 uncultured Gammaproteobacteria bacterium | reverse complement strand
GGTAGCGTTGTACGGCACCGAAATCAACCAGTAAGGGCGGCCCTGATGTACGTAACAGGATATTGGCCGGTTTAATATCCAGGTGCAGGAAATCCCTGCTGTGCAGGACCCGAAGTCCTGATAATATTGCCGGCATGATTTTCACCAGCACAGCTTGCGCTATTCTGCCGTGGTGTTGATCCACCAACCATCGCAAGCTTCGTCCTTCGATATATTCCATTGCCAGATAAGCACTGGAATTGCAGCGAAAAAAGTTGGAAACGCTTACAATATTGGGGTGGATGATGCCTGCCAGTGTGTTCGCTTCAGCCAAAAATTGCTGCAAGCCAAGAATATAGGTTGATTCGGTTTGTTCGCTGATTGCTTGCAGTTTGCCGCCGGGCACACGTCGGGTGATCTTTTCCGGGTAATACTCCTTGAGTACAATTTTGGCACGAGTATTGATATCTGAAGCCAGATAAATCAAACTGAAGCCACCACTGCTGATCAATCGCTCTATCCGGTAGCGATCCAGCAAATAGCCCCTGGTCAATGGTGTACGTGGTAGATGGGTCATGACCTGAAATCAATATATATTGTCAAATGAGAACATTTTATGCTCCACAGAAATCCATGAGGATTGGTGATGTACCGTGACTAAAATTAAGGATAGCAGCTTATGACCAGCAGTATGACCGGATTTTCCCGATCGCAAATCACCAAAGACTATGGAACCCTGACCCTGGAGATCCGTAGTGTTAATCATCGTTATCTGGATATCGCCCTCAGATTGCCGGAAGAATGCCGGCAACTTGATCCCGAATTTCGCCAGCAGATCAAAAATACCCTCAGCCGGGGGCGTATTGATTGTCAATTACGACTGGACAGCTCAGGGACACGACGGGAAGCGCTGGAAACGGCAAATGTCGATAGTTTGCTGGCCCTGCAAGACCAATTGTTGCAAAAGCAACCTGATTGTCGGACTTTATCAGTGGCCGAGATTCTTGACTGGCCTGGTGTCCTTGCACCTGTGACCGATCATCAACAACAGCTAATCGCCACCACCCGGGAGATGATGTCCGAGTGTTTGACTGCCTTGCAGGACAGTCGTCGCCGTGAAGGTGAAAAACTGGTCAGTTGTATCGATGAACGGTTACAAAAAATTCGACAATTGGCACAGGATGCCCTGTCACAACAACCGCAGATCCAGCAGCAGCTACGAGAACAACTTGCGCAGCAGCTGGCAGGATTACAACAACAGCTGGACGCAACACGTCTCGAGCATGAAATGGTTGTGCTGGTCCAGAAGGCAGATATTGCAGAAGAGCTCGACCGATTGTTGATGCACACGGAAGAAATCAGCCGGGTTCTGGGCCAACAAGGTGCGATTGGTCGTCGTCTGGATTTTCTGATGCAGGAATTGAATCGGGAAGCCAATACCCTGGGCTCAAAAGCTGCGACTGCTGCTATCACACAAATTGCAGTTGAACTGAAAGTATTAATTGAACAAATGCGGGAACAGATTCAGAACATCGAGTAGTCTACACTATACTGTATTGTCTGCTAACAACATCGTACTGACCAAACCCATATCATCATGACTCCACAAGCCGGGATATTTATTCTGTCGGCCCCATCGGGAGCTGGAAAAACCAGTCTTGCCAGGGCTTTAATGCAACAATTACCGGGTGTGGATTTTTCGGTTTCCCACACGACCCGGGCTCCGCGTATAGGCGAAGTGGATGGTCGGGATTATCATTTTGTCAGTGTTGAATTATTTGAACGAATGATTGATCGTGGTGAATTTGTTGAATACGCCAGGGTATTTGACAATTGGTACGGTACTTCAAGACGGGCTATTGATACTGTCTTGCAACAACACCATCATGTACTACTGGATATTGACTGGCAGGGCGCCAGAAAAGTGCGTAAAGTATTGCCAGATGCCGTCAGTATCTTTATTGTGCCGCCTTCCCTGGAGGCTTTACGCCAACGCCTGCAACACAGGGGGCAGGATTCTGAAGCAACGATTGAACGCAGAATGGGCCAGGCACGTTCTGATATGTCCCATCAGGATGAGTACGATCATCTTATTATCAACGAAGATTTTTCGGCAGCTGTCGATCATTTGCAACAAGTTATCACGGCTGAATATGACAGCTCCGATTCACCTCTCGCCAGGCGAGAATATAAAGCACTATGAGGTTTTAGAATGGCACGAGTTACTGTAGAAGATTGTCTGGAGCATGTTGAAAATCGTTTTCAACTGGTTCTGGTCGCAAGCAAGCGCGCCCGGCAAATTGCCGATGGCGCCGAGCCACTGGTAGAGCCGGATAATGACAAGCCGACGGTGATTGCCTTGCGCGAAATCGCCGAGCAGTTGGTATCGGCGGACATCCTGGATGCAAAACAGGAAGCTGCAGCGATCATGGCCGCTGCTGAAGCCAAATTCAGCGGTATTACCGAACGAGTGGAGGATGAACCGGCAGATGGCACTGAAGCCACTACAGATTCTGTCACTGAAAAAACACCTGACCTCTAAAACGGTCGAAGGTGGTGGGGAAGCCTTAAGCTTTCCTCACAAACCAGCCAAGGCATTGTTTGCGGTTCTGGAGACCTATCTGGAGCCGGAAGCTGTGCGCGCAGTTTATGAGGCCTATCGTTTTGCCGCGAAAGCCCATGCACCACAGAAACGCAGTAGTGGTGAGCCCTATATACACCATCCCCTTGCTGTCGCCGGGGTCCTGACTAAAATCCACATGGATTATCGTACCCTGATGGCTGCGATACTGCATGATGTGATCGAAGATACCGGTTGTACCCGTAATCAACTGGCAGAACGATTCGGTAAGGATGTGGCCGAGATGGTTGAAGGGGTCAGCAAGATTGGCAAACTCAGTTTTCAGGATGCGCAACAGGCGGAAGCTGAAACATTTCGCAAGATGTTGTTGGCCATGTCCAGGGATCTGCGTGTCATTTTCATCAAATTGGCCGATCGGCTGCATAATATGCGGACACTGGATGCATTACGCAGCGAAAAAAGGTGGCGTATTGCCCACCAGACACTCGACATTTATGCCCCACTGGCCAATCGACTGGGGATGTACCAGTGGTCCAGGGAGCTGGAGGATCTAAGTTTTTATCAGATGTATCCGAAGCGTTATAAATTGCTTGAGGAAGGGATACGCAAACGACGTGGTCATGGCAAGCATGTCGACAAAAAACTTGCAGCTGCGCTGGAAAAACGCCTGCAACAGGAAGGCATACAGGCGGATATCCAGAGTCGGCAAAAGAATGTCTATGGAATTTATCGAAAATTACGTGAAAAACACCTGACATTCCGCTCTCTGGATCAACTCACCGATGTGTTCGCGTTGCGGATTATTGTCAACACGGTAACCCGTTGCTATCAGGTGCTGGGTATCGTACACAATTTCTGCAAGCCTGTTCCCGGAAGGTTCAAGGACTATATTGCCATCCCGAAAGCCAATGGCTATCAGTCTTTGCATACTGTGGTTTACGGCATGTTCGGCGAACGTGTTGAAGTGCAGATACGAACTGAACAAATGCATCGGGTTGCTGAAGCCGGGATTGCGGCACACTGGTTGTACAAGAGTCGTTCCAGTCAGGATGAGGCACCACAACGCATGGCCCGGCAATGGTTGCTCGAATTGCTCAGTGACCAGCAAAACAACCCCAATCCTGGCGAATTTCTAGAGCACCTGAAAACTGATTTATTTCCTGATCAGGTTTACGTATTCACCCCCAAAGGTGCAATTAAAAAATTTCCAAAGAAAGCTACGGCCCTGGATTTTGCTTATTCTGTACACAGTGATATCGGTAATCGTTGTACCGGTGCCATCGTTAATGGCAAGCGGGTGCCTTTACGGCACAGTCTGCACAACGGCGATCGGGTGGAAATCCTGACCTCGACCAGTGCCACGCCGTCCCCTTCCTGGCTCGATAACCTGGTCACCGGCAAGGCCCGGTCTGCAGTGCGTAACTACCTGAAAACCCAACGCAGTAAAGATGCTATCAAGATGGGTGACAAATTACTCGCGCGTGCACTACGAACCATTTCCGAGAAGAAAATACGTATCAACAAACAGCAAAAAGAAACCCTGTTAAAATTACTCGGTATTGGTGATTGGAATCAGTTATTATCCGAAATCGGCCTGGGCAAACGAATGGCAATTGTCATTGCGCGTCAATTACTGGCTGATTTGACCACTGCAGATTCGAACAAATCGGCAGCTACACACTCGTTGGCTATTGAAGGCACGGAAGGCATCCTGGTTCAGTATGCCAATTGTTGTAATCCAATACCCGGAGATCGTATCATCGGCGTTTTCACGTCAGAAAAAGGACTGGTGATACATGCAGACGAATGTAAAAATATTCGGCATATGCAAAATGATGCCGACCATGTGATCCCGGTTCATTGGGCCACGGATATCGATGGCCAGTTTCAGACCCGTCTGCGTCTCGATACGATTAATCAACCTGGTGTTCTGGCACAAATAGCAGCGGATATTGCAGCCCAGCATTCCAATATTATTTCTGTGAATGTACGGGAACGTGATGGACTCAGCTCGGTGATTGCTTTTACCATAGAGGTGGCAAACCGGATACATCTGGCGCGGATACTCAGAAGTCTGCGTGGCCACGAATCGATTATGCATATTGCGCGACTCAGAAACTGAATAATATTACGAATGAATCCTTACCAATCACTCACTGCAGAGACGCCTGAACAGGCAGCGGAATATTTTCGTTTGGCGACTGCTGCACTAAAGAAAAACAACTGCACGTACAACGCCATTAATTTTTGTCTGTTCTATGCTTATGCAACAGCTAGTAATCAGCCACTAAATCAACGACTGGACCAGATTCTGGTCGATAATTCTCCATTGCCGGATGATGTCGCCAGTGCTCTGGTTGAACAATACATATGTCAAGGCAAGCAGGTAAAACTGGAAAGTCTTAGTCAGGATTTTCTGCAAATTATTGTTGAAATGATGGAGTCATTGGTTCGTTTGGCGGAAAAAACCTCAAGCTCCAGCCATAGAATGGAGCAATGCGCAGATCAACTGTCCAGTATCGATCAGTTGGATTCTGCGCTGCCAATTATTGAACGCGTGATTTCTGAAACCCGGCAACTATCCGATCAAACCCTGAGTTTGCATGCCGATCTGAATTCTGCACAAGCGGAAATTCACTCTTTAAAGGAACAAATTATCCAGGTTCGGCAAGAGGCCAGTATCGATATGTTGACCGGTCTGCTTAATCGTCGTGGTCTGAATCAGGTCCTGGAGTCTTTTTTTGCCAATACCGAGGATAGTGCTCCACAGCTGTGTTTGTTGATAGCTGATATCGATCATTTCAAGGATATCAATGATCACTACGGCCATTTGACGGGCGACAAGGTGTTGTCACGTATCGCCCGAATATTAGTACAACAAATCAAGGGCAGTGACAGTGCTATCCGCTATGGTGGGGAAGAATTCATCATCCTGCTACCGGACACCAAGCTGAAGAACGCCATGACCGTGGCTGAAAATATTCGCCAGGGCATTTCAAAACTGGCTTTAAAACGACCGCGGAACAATGAGGTTATCTGTAAAATAACCATATCGCTGGGAGTGGCCTGCTATCAACAGGGTGAAAGTATGGAAAACCTGATTGACCGTGCCGACAAGGCACTCTACAAGGCAAAAAATCGTGGTCGAAATCAGACTGTACTGGCTGAGTAAATATACTTCCTGTATTGCGTACGGTGCCTCTTTGATAGTTACCGGCACCTGTCGCATCATTTTTCTTATATCGTATAGATAATTAATGAATTCCAGATATTACAACCATCGCAGCTTTTGGTTTGGTTGGGGGCTGGCCGGGCTATTCTTTTTCTACTACGCCCTGCTCTCCAATTCCCTGCCACTCGGCGCAGGGCCTGATTATAGAGCCCATAACGAGGTAACGGCATTTATCGTCGAGCATGGTCGTCTGGCCATGCTGCCAGAGGATGAAGACGCGC
This sequence comes from uncultured Gammaproteobacteria bacterium, assembly GCA_964614335.1. Lineage (GTDB taxonomy): Bacteria > Pseudomonadota > Gammaproteobacteria > Arenicellales > DRJH01 > DRJH01. Next base: position 4,511 of record CAZTLH010000059.1, on the reverse strand, counting down.
TGTACTTTACCCCCTATGGTGGCACCCGCGCCTCCAGACCACCACTGGCCTATCTTGTCTCAGCGGTCATGGTAAAGCTGTCAGGACAGGATGCTGGTAATGCCGGGGCAAAAGATTTTCGGCTGGCGGCACGTAAGGGTTCGGCCCTGTTGGTGGCTTTGGCGGTTATGGTGTTGTTTCAGGCCTTCAGACTTTACAGTGGCAGTATGGTAGCCGGGACCTTGTTGGCTATGATGATCGGGTTAATGCCGCAGTGGACCTTCATCGGCACCTATAATAATGATGACAGCGCTGCCCTGCTGGCGGGTACATTGGTGCTTTATAGCCTGATTCGTCTCTACAAAAAAGGAATGACATGGCCAAATGCAGTCTGGTTGGGAATGGCCGCCGGGATTGCTATATTGAGCAAACCGACTGCGTGGTTGTTGTTGCCGATGCTGGCCTTGGCCAGTGTGTTGCTGGCCAGAATTACGGTAAAAGACTGGCTCAAAAAAGCGGCAGTATCATTGCTGGTGATGGTATTGGCCGGTGGGTGGTGGATAGTTTTCAATATGGTGCATTTAGGCTGGGACGATCCGGTACAGGCAAAAGTTGTACAACAGGTTGCAGCCCGACACGCTCGATTGAACCATGACCTGACATACAGTTATGCCGACAAAGGTGTCGGTGCGATTGATCTTTTGCTACATAATCATAACCGGTTCCTGACAAAAACCTTTGTTTCAACAATCGGTAATCTCGACTGGATGCGATTGCGGGTAGGGCCACTGCAATATGGTTTTTATGGGTTGTTGCTGTTGTCCGGTTTCATCCTGCTGTTGCGACAGGCGATAATCGGGAACAACCCGAAGTCGGCTCAGGGGCAGCGTCAACAAATTCTCGGCCAGCTATTATTACTGGGTCTGATCACCCAGATCACTGGATATTTGCTGGCCAATTTGTACAATGATATCCAGGAGCAGGGAAAATATCTGCTACCGGCTTTGGGACTATTGCTATTGCCACTTTCAACGGTGTTATACAGACAATACCGGAAACTTGCTGCTACACTGTGCCGCTGGTCCTGCAGTCATTTCAGGCTCTATTCAAATTGTCGAGTACAGTCTTTTTTATTACTGGGGTTGTTAGTCCTGTTGATTCATTTACAGGCACTGAATACCTATGTGATACCGTATTACTGGCCGCCAATACATCATCTGCAGGTCAGGAGAATGGTCCCGTTCAATATCCTTGCCGGGGATATCCAGGCGCGACACGACATCAGTTTCCTGAAAGTGAAAAACGGGCAAGTTGAGTTGGCAGCAAATGGCTCAGACCCGTGGTTCATTCTGCCAAAACCCTATTGCAAGCTTTTACATGGACCAAATGTGTTGTTCAAAGTTCGGCTTGATGCCAGTCAGGGTGGGCATTTCAGTCTGTTCTGGGAGCCGAAACCGGGGGCTGGATTCAGCTCAGTTGACCAGGTGTCTGCCCGTTACAAACGCGGGATCAGTGAATTCATAGTGGGCATCGCCAAAAGTGGCTGCAACCGGCTTCGTATCGACCCCATGAATCACCCGGGAAAAATCCGGATACTGGATATGGCGGCCGTGCGTATCGATGTTGACTGGCCCGTTGCACCATAAAACAATTCTTTAGCTCTCAGGATATTGCAATGCGTTTGTTGGTTGTCAATTATGAATACCCGCCCCTGGGTGGTGGCGGTGGTGTGCTTTGTCGGGACATGTGCGAATGCATGGTGGAGATGGGCCATGAAGTGACCGTCCTGACGTCCGGCTTTCATCAGCTGGCAGATCATGAGAATATTCATGGCGTGGAAATCTACCGGGTACCGGTCTGGTTTCGGTCAGGGAATCAAACCGCTACCATTGCTTCCATGCTGAGTTTTTATCCCCTGGCCTGTCGTGCAGGACGAAGATTGTTGCAGCAACAATCGTTTGATTTGATTAACAGTTATTTTGCCATTCCCTCGGGCCCTGTGGGTCATCACCTGGCGAAATATTCAGGTTTACCCAATGTACTTTTTTTGCTTGGAGGAGATGTTTATGATCCCAGTAAACGCTTGTCCCCCCACAGAACACCGCTGCTCAAGCAGACGGTCGGGCATATGATCGACAAGGCGGATGCGGTGATGGCAGGGTCAGAAAACACCTGTCACAGTGCCCGTACCTATTATCACAGTCAGCGGCCAATTGATGTCGTCCCGCTGGGTCTGAAATTGGCAAAGCCAGTAGCGGCCAGCAAGACAGAACTTGGCCTGGAGCAACAGCAATCCGTGCTCTGCACCATCGGAAGACTGGTTCGACGCAAGAATATTCCCGAATTGATTGATATTCTGGCTGAGGTTAACCAGACGGTTGCAACCACACTGGTGGTGATGGGGGATGGTCCTGAAGCGGGCAATATCCGTAATTATGCCCGCCAGCTGGGTCTGGAAAAACAGGTGATTCTGGCCGGACGGGTGGAAGAGTTACGTAAACAACAATATCTGGACGCCGCAGACCTCTATGTCTCATCCAGCATGCACGAAGGTTTTGGACTGGTGTTTCTGGAAGGCATGCAGGCCGGTTTACCGGTTGTCTGTTACAACAACGGCGGGCAGACCGATTTTCTCGAACAGGGACGTACCGGTGGTTTGATCGAACTCGGGGACAAACAGGCTTTTATCAATGAAGTCAGCAAACTGCTGCAACAACCCGCGCTGTGTGCCACCATTGGCCAACACAACAAAACGCGGGTTGAGGACTATGATATCCGTCGTTGTACAGAGCAATATCTGAATATATTCCAGCGCACACTGGATAACAGCAAAACGGCTACTGCCGGCGCATAGCGGCGATGCGCAGACGCAGGGCATTCAGTTTGATAAAACCTTCGGCGTCCGCCTGATTATAGGCGCCCTGATCATCATCAAAGGTTGCGATACGCTCATCAAACAGCGAATCCTGTTCTGATTTGCGGCCCACGACTGTGACATTGCCCTTGTATAATTTCAGACGAACCACGCCATTCACATGCTCTTGCGAATTGTCGATCAGACCCTGCAAGGCTTGCCGCTCCGGACTCCACCAATAGCCGTTATACACCAGTGAGGCATAGCGAACCATCAGTTCATCCTTGAGGTGGGCAACTTCACGATCGAGTGTCAAGGATTCCATGGCACGGTGGGCCTTGAGCAGAATCGTTCCGCCTGGTGTTTCATAGCAGCCCCGGTTTTTCATCCCGACATAGCGATTCTCGACAATATCATCGCGACCAACGCCATGTTTCGAGCCCAGACGATTCAGCTCCAGCATACAGCAGGCGGGTGTCAAGGGTGCGTTGTTGATGGACACCAGATCGCCATGGACAAATTTCAGTTCAATATATTCGGCTTGATCGGGGGCCTGCTCCGGAGCAACAGTCCAGCGCCACATGGCTGCATCGGGCTCACACCACGGGTCTTCCAGCTCATAGCCTTCATAGGAGATATGTAACAGATTGGCATCCATGGAATAGGGTGATCCGCCATCAGCTTTTTTCTCGATCTGGATATTGTGGTCGCTGGCATAGGCCATTAAACGATCACGAGAAGTCAGGTCCCATTCCCGCCAGGGTGCGATGATTTTGATGGCAGGATTCAGGGCATAGGCTCCAAGTTCGAAACGGACCTGATCATTGCCTTTGCCGGTGGCACCATGGGATATGGCATCTGCACCGACTTCTGCGGCGATTTCAACCAGACGACGCGCAATTAATGGTCTCGCCACCGAGGTGCCAAGCAGATATTCGCCTTCATACACGGTATTGGCCCGAAACATCGGGTATACATACTCGGCTGCAAACTCTTCGCGCAAATCTTCAATATAGATATCCTTGACGCCCATGGCCGCAGCCTTGGCTCTGGCCGGTTCGACTTCCTCCCCCTGGCCGATATCTGCGGTGAAGGTTACCACTTCACAGCCATAGGTTTCCTGTAGCCAATTGAGAATGATGGATGTATCCAGACCGCCAGAATAAGCCAGTACCACTTTCTTGATCGTTGACATAATGTGTTCCAAAACTCCATGTAAAAAAGCGAATTCTACCCGATTCTGATGGTCCAGAGGACTTGTTTATTCCCTCAACAACAGTTCCTGTAGAAATTAGCTAGCAAGGATTTGCTGATTTCTTTCGGGGCCGTTGGCCCAAAGGCTCACGAGCGAGACAGACAGCACTTCCCTGTTTTGCGGGTCCTAACTGTTCCGGTTCCAGGGCAATGGCATCCCGTTGGATATACATAGATATAAAATTGGTGACAGCAGTGTGAGTCGAGGCAATCGTTACTCGGCTTGTAGTTGCTGGAGCGCATGGTTTTTTCCTGTCGCCGGGAATAAAACAGAATTTGGCCTGTTATCTTAATGTTGAATTCATATTGTCAGGCGCATACTGCGGCGCACTTAATAATACTCAAAGAAAGGGAAGGATCTGTCATGCGTAAATTAGTATTCACTATCCTGATGCTGCTGCCGCCAGTACTGCTGGCCAGCCCA
>CAZTLH010000058.1:0-10558 GCA_964614335.1 uncultured Gammaproteobacteria bacterium | reverse complement strand
CCAACAAGCGAAAGCTGTGGTCAGGTGGTGGATATGCGAAAAATTGATCAATGCGGGAACATGTATGTTACAACAACAAGACATCACCTGGGTTAACGACAGTCGCAGCCGGTTTTACAGCCTGCTCCAGGTTTTCTACAACGGCAACCTGAGCCTCGTGTTCCAGTACCCTGGCAATTTGCCGGCCATCCTGTCCAAACAAAATGGCCTGACGCACGAAGGTTTTTGCGGTTGCAGCCAGCGGCGAAAAATCCTGGCCTTTTCCCTGTCCGCCTGCCAGCAGGACAAACGGCCCATCGAGCGAGGACAATGCCGCCACGGTCGCGCCAACATTGGTGCCTTTGGAATCATTGATCCAGCGCACATCCGCATGCCGGGCAATTTGTTCAGTGCGATGCGGCAATCCAGCAAAAGGGCGAATGGAAGTCAGTGCCTGCTCATTATTGATACCAACACTTTCCGCCAGGGCCAGTGCGGCCTGGATATTCAGCAAATTGTGTCTTCCCTGCAAGGCGAACTCATCGCTATTTGCCAGCACCTGATCGCCGTGACACAAATCCAGGCCATGCCCGGCAGCCCGCAGACCATATTCTTCGGCACCATGTGACGGGCCAGCGCCAATACTACGCCAGGCCGGCATCGAAAAATAACGTGCTGCCAATTCATCATCCCGTGGCAAAACCCGGTGTTCACAGTCTTGCAGCAAACGTCGTTTGGCAGCGGCATACCGTGTCAAATCACCGTGCCGGTCCAGATGATCCGGTGTCAGGTTTAGCAGTGCCGCAGCCAGTGGTTGCAAACTGCGTGTGGTTTCCAGCTGAAAACTGGAAATCTCCAACACGTAATAATCCGCTACCGGACGTGCCAGCAGATCCAGTACCGGTGTGCCAATATTGCCACCCACTTCAGTTTTTAAACCGGTGTCGGCGAGTATTCTTCCAACCAGGGTCGTGACCGTAGTCTTGCCATTGGTCCCGGTAACTGCCAGTACGGGTGCCTGACAGGCTCTGGCAAACAATTCCACATCACCGACCAGCTCCGCACCGGCTGACAGTGCGCCCAACACCGGCTCGTTAGCCGAAACTCCGGGACTCAAAACCACCAGCTGTGCAGCTGCAACCGCTTTCGCATCAAAATGCCCGAGTGTAACTCTGACCTCGGCGGGCACATCCTGCCTGTCCGGTATTACAGCGCGACTATCCATGGCCTGCACCTGATAACCATCGGCCAGCAAATACCGGCATACCGAACGCCCGGTTTTGCCCAGCCCGATAACCAGTGCCTGCTTTTTGACTGCTGCGGTAGCCATGTTTGTTGCCGTATTAACCATCCTGTATATAATTTATAAATGTCAACGAATTTTTAGTGTTGCCAGACCGACCAGCACCAACATCAGTGAGATAATCCAGAACCGGACAATGACCCGGGGTTCAGGCCAGCCCATCTTCTCAAAATGATGATGCAGTGGCGCCATTCTAAATACTCTCTTTCCTGTAAGCTTGAATGATGCCACCTGGATGATGACCGACAAGGTTTCCACCACGAACAGGCCACCCATGATGAACAACACAATTTCCTGACGAACCATCACCGCCACCACACCCACCGAAGCACCCAGCGACAAGGCGCCAATGTCACCCATGAACACTTGCGCGGGATAGGTGTTAAACCATAAAAAACCCAGACCAGCACCAACCAGCGCAGCTGAAAATATCAGCACTTCACCAACACCCTGAATATAGGGAATGGTCAGATAATGGGCAAATACCACGTGCCCTGTGACGTAGGCAAACAAGGTCAGGGCAGCGGCGACCAGCACCGTCGGCACAATCGCCAGACCATCCAGGCCATCGGTCAGGTTCACCGCATTACTGGAGCCAACGATGACAAAATAGGTGAGAACGATATACCCCCAGCCCAGCGGGATTGCGATCTGTTTGAAGACCGGGACAATGAGTTGTGTTTCCTGGGGCGTCTGGGCTGTTACATACAAAATGATTGCTGCAGTCAACCCGGCGACAGATTGCCAAAAATACTTGGGCCAGGCACCGATCCCTTTTGAATTTTTTTGTGCCAGTTTTTGGTAATCATCAAAGCCACCGATGATCCCGAAAGAGATACAGGTAAACAATGCAATCCAGACAAAACGGTTGCTTAAATCCGCCCACAGTAGTGTCGTCAATACCACGGCCATCAGTATTAGAGTGCCTCCCATGGTTGGCGTACCGGTTTTCTTGAGATGGGTTTGTGGGCCGTCATCACGCACCACCTGGCCGATACCACGCTGTTGTAAGCTGCGAATCATGACCGGACCACAGACCAGACTAATGGCCAGTGCAGTCAATACCGCAAAGATTCCACGCAAGGTCAAATAATGGAAGACATAAAATACCCGGTATTGTGTTGACAATTGATCGAATAACCACATCAGCATGAGGCGGCCCTCGTGGAAGTGTTGGCCATGCACAAAGCGGCGACAATTTCTTCCATGTGCATACAACGCGAACCTTTTACCAGCACGACACTATCGGCCTGCAATCGTGATCGTAATGCCGCCAGCAATGATGACTTTTGATCGAAAACCCGTGCTCCGGCTCCAAAACTATTGCAGGTATGACGCACCTCGGAACCGAATCCAAACAACAGGTCGATACCATAATCAGCTGCCAGTCTGCCACACTCGGCATGTAAGGCCTCACTGCTCGGACCCAGTTCCGCCATATCCCCAAGTACCAGGATCCGTTGACCAGGTTGGGCCACGAGCACTTCCAGTGCCGCCTGCAAGGATCGCGGGTTGGCGTTATAACTGTCATCATAAAGCAGGGCGCCATTGTTCATTTGCCGTGGTTGCATCCGCCCGGGAACACCCTGAAAGCTTTCCAGACCGGCTACGATGTCCGCCATTTCGATACCGAGTGCATGAGCCACTGCAGCAGCAGCCAGGGCATTACAGCGATTGTGACGACCCGGCAGCTGTAGTGTCACCGTTGCCATGGCCGTACCGATCTGTAACTGCCATCGCTGATCAGTGTCACCCAGAACACGGACATCAGCATCGGCCGCAGAACCAAAACGCAAGACGTTTCTCCCCTCCAACAACTGCTGCCAATAGCCGGCATGGGGACTATCGGCATTGATTATGGCCACACCGTCCACTGCCAGCCCTTGAAAAATCTCGGCCTTGGCCGCAGCCACCCCGTTGATATCGCCAAGACCCTCCAGATGGGCGGCGGCTACATTGGTAATTAATGCCACGTCCGGTGCCGCCCAGCGACTGAGGCGGGAAATTTCACCAGGATGATTCATACCCATTTCCACCACGGCGTAGCGGTCACCGGGTTCTATCTGCAGCAAGGTCAATGGCAACCCTATTTCGTTATTGAGATTACCCCGGGTACTGGTCACAGCCGCATTCCGGCGTAATATCGCTGCCAGCATTTCTTTGACTGTGGTCTTGCCATTGCTGCCGGTAATGGCGCAGATTCTTGCAGGTATACGCCGGCGCCAGTCCGCTGCCAGCTGACCGAGTGCCTGTCGACAATCCTCAACCACAATACTCGGGGACACTCCCGGCAGACGACGCTCCAACATGCAGGCCGCTGCTCCGGAGGCCATAACCCCAACCGCATAGTCATGACCATCAAACGTTGGCCCTTGCAGCGCAACAAACAGACTGTCTCTGACAGATGAACGGCTGTCCGTAACTACTGATTTGAAACGGGCATCACCATCACCGGATACACGACCACCGGTAGCCATTGCCGCTTGTTGCAGGGACATCATCATGCCGCCAGACCCAGAAAATCCTGCACCACATCGCGATCACTGAATGGATAGCAAATATCACCGATCTGTTGCGTCTGTTCATGCCCCTTGCCTGCAATCAGCACCAGATCCTGTTCCCCGGCCTCCATCAGGGCGGTACGAATAGCCACTAGCCGGTCATGAATGACCCGGTGCGGTTGCTGCATACCGGCCTCGATATCGGCAACAATGGCTGCCGGCATTTCATGACGGGTATTGTCATCGGTCAACAGGACCTGGTCGGCCAATTGCTCGGCAATGGCACCCATTTGCGGACGTTTACCCACATCACGATCGCCACCACAACCGAATACACACCACAACTGACCCGGGGTATGTGGTCTCAACGAAGACAAGGCACGTGCCAGGGCATCGGGTGTATGAGCAAAATCCACGACCGCCCGTTTGTGCTGATCCGGCGTGGTAAAATATTCCATCCGTCCCGGTGGTGCCTGCAACAGATTGAATATCCAGGGAAATTCCGATAGCGGTAACTGTAACGTCAGCAACACACACACCACTGCGGCGATATTACTGGCATTGAACTCACCGAGCAGGGGTACATCCAGGACAATAGCCGACTGCTGAAACTGCAGATGCAGTTTCAGTGCATGTTCTGTAGCCTGTACCGACAGAATTTCAAGATCGGTATTGATGGCCCCGATTTTCCGGCCATAACTGATGATGGGTGCACTGCTCTGGTGACGGATTCGACTGCTTATGGGGTCATCATCATTGACAATAATGGCCTCCAGACCGGTACGACAAAATAACCGCAACTTGCTTTGAATATAGCTCTCATAATTGCCGTGATAATCCAGGTGATCACGGGTCAAATTTGTAAACACGGCCCGGTTCACTTCCAGACCCTGATCGCGATACTGATCCAGACCGTGTGATGATAATTCAATTGCGACGGCAGTGGCGCCCTGGGAACGCAGCGATGCCAACTGCTGATGCAAACTGACAGGGTCGGGTGTTGTCAAACCGGTATCCGAGACATCGGGTGGAAAACCACATCCCAGTGTTCCAATCACGGCACATTTTCTGCCCAGGGTCGTTAAAGCCTGGGCCAATAACCAGCACACCGTTGATTTGCCGTTGGTACCGGTGACTGCAATGATTTCCATGTCACGCGAAGGCTGCTGGTAATAACGGGCTGCGAGCAAACCGCATCGTTGTCGCAGACCCTTTACAGCAAAACACCTTGGGTCATCCCTTAGATCATAAATTTCTTTTACCACATCGCTTGCGGCATCGGCCTCATAGGCTACAGCTCCTGCCCCTGCGTCCAAAGCCTGCTGCAGATATCGACGACCATCGGTCATCGACCCGGGTATCGCAAGATACAGGTCACCAGGGCGAATTTTTCGACTATCCAGGGCTAATCCCTGAATGGTGCAATCTGGCAGCAACCCGACATCCACCAGGTCTGCAAACAGCTGCTGGAGTGACATCGCCGGCATCATGAAGCATCCTGTCGTTGTATGACATGCTGAATTATGGGTACAGTTTGCTGCTGAACCAGACTGGCAGGCTTGATATTTTCCACCTTGTCCGGGGCAGCATTCAGCAAGCGCAAACTTTCCGCCATAACCCGGGAAAACACCGGTGCGGCTACGGTGCCACCAAAATAGCCACCACGACGCGGATCCCTGACAACAACCACAGTCGCCAGACGTGGTCGACTGACGGGGCCAAAACCGGCAAATATGCTGTCATAACGTCCGGATTTGTAACTGCCGTTGACCAATAACTGCGTGGTTCCCGTCTTGCCCGCAACACGGTACAGTGGCGTGGCAGCGGCAATGGCCGTACCCCCTGTTTCAGTGACCTTTTCCAGAATCAGGGCCAAACGCCGGGCCAATACCGATTCCATCATTTTCTTTACTGGCGCAGCCGTAGTACGCTTGAAGATTGTCGGTGTCGGCATTTCGCCAGCATTTGCGATCCCGGCATACAACCGTGCCAATTGTAACGGCGTCACCATCAGACCATAACCAAAGGCCAGTGTTGCATGTTCGATAGGTTTCCAGTGCCGGCGATTGGGCAGAATTCCTCTTACCTCACCAGGCAATCCGCTGGCTGTAACATGCCCCAGGCCAGCACGATCATAGGCTCGGCGAAGCTGCTTCGCAGGCATTTTCATGGCAATTTTGGCGGCCCCGACATTGCTTGATTTAATCAACACCTGTGATACGGTTAACAAGCCATGATCTGAAACGTCGTGGATGGTCCGATTACCGATGCGTAACGTCCCGGGGGAGGTGTCTATCCGTGTATCAGGTGTCACCAAATGGGCCTCAAGTGCAGTTTCGACCACCAACGGCTTTATGGTCGAACCGGGCTCAAACAAATCGGTCACGCTTCGATTTCTATAGCGGTCACCCCGACGTTGCGACACCACATTCGGATTAAAATCAGGCATATTCACCATGGCCAGAATTTCACCGGTATGAATATCCATCACCACCACTGAACCGGATGCAGCCCGAAATTTTGTCACCGCTGCACGTAGTGCCAGATAGGCGGTAGACTGAATCCTGGCATCCAGTGACAACACCAGATTTTGTCCATGACGCACAGCAGCCAATTGCTCAACATCTTCTACGGCTCTTCGCTGGGTATCAATAATGACCCTCTTACTACCATTATGACCAGCCAGCTGACGGTTGTATGATGCTTCGATGCCCTCCTGTCCGCGATCACGCAGATCTGTAAATCCAACGACCTGGGCTGTGGTTGCTGCCGTTGGGTAATAGCGGCGATAATTCTTGTTAACGGTGATCAGCTGCCGTACCCCGGGGCTGATTTTACCCAGATCGGCCGGTTGCATATTTCGTCTGAGTATCATAAAACTCTTGTTCCGGAATCGATGAATTCTGTTGCGAAAATTTGACGGGCGCAGCCCCAGTTGACTCGCCATGGGACGCCAATAGGCACGATTCACTTTTTGCAACAATACCTGTGGATCGGCCGAAACCGTCAACATGGGTGTGCTCACAGCCAGTGGCTCACCGTTGCGATCGAGAATCATGCCCCTTCTGGCAGGCATAATCCGGTCACGCAGGTGATAGGCATTGCCTTTTTGTTGCAATTCCTGATCGACCCACAATTGCAGATAGGCGGCACGACCTGCCAGACCCGCCATGATGACAACCATCAAACTCCCTAACAGGATGTAACGGCTAATTGCGACTTTATTTCTCCGTCGCCGCATTATCTCGCCCCCTGCGCATCACGTGCCAGAACCAGATCCTTATTCAGTTTTGGTACCACCATGCCGAGACGCTGACGAGCTACCCGGGCTACCGTTTGTGGTGAAGCCAGGGTTGCCTGTTCAATCTTCAGACGACTCCATTCAGCATCCAGTCGATCACGCTTGTTTTCAAGTTGCTGCAAAGCGACAAAACGCAAACGGCTCTGATGACGCACATAGACCAACCCAAAAGCGCTAAGCATCAAGAATGCTGTACAGAGGATCACCAGATTACGCATGGCTTTGTCCTGTACAAGACTGATCTGTGGACATACGCTCTGCAATACGCAATACGGCACTGCGCGCCCGGGGATTGTTCTCGAGTTCATCATCACGGGCACGCACCGGTTTGCCGAGCGACCGTAATGCCGGAGACAATTGATCCGCTCGTACCGGCAGATCGGGTGGATAAGGATCCCCTTTGGCCTGTTCACGGATAAAACGCTTTACCAAACGGTCTTCCAGGGAATGAAAACTGATCACAACCAAACGGCCACCAGGTTGCAACCAGCGCAGGGTTTGTGGTAATACGGCTTCAAGCTCCTGCAGTTCGTGATTAACCTGCATCCGTATGGCCTGAAATGTCCGTGTTGCCGGGTGTTTGCCGGGCTCTCTGGTAGGCACAGATGCCGCCACCAGGGCGCTTAAATCATCAGTCGTTTCGATCGCCTTGACCTGCCGTCGCTGGACGATCCGGTATGCGATTCGCCGTGCAAAACGTTCCTCACCATAGTTTCGCAGCGTAGATGCAAGTTCTTTTTCTTCCACCGTTGCCAACCAGTCGGCTGCGGATGTCCCGGATGAGCTGTCCATACGCATATCCAGTGGGCCCTGTTGGCGAAAGCTGAACCCCCTGGATGCGGTATCGAGTTGTGGCGATGAGACGCCCAGATCAAACAACATACCGCTTACCCGGCCATCGAGTTCGAGATTGTGCAACTTTTCCGAAAGTTGTGAAAACCGACCAGACAAAACCGTACACCGTGGATCATTGGCCAGATGTTGACGAGCATGGGTAATCGCTTCGGGGTCGCGATCCATGACCAGCAGGCGGCCGCAGGCTCCCAACTGCCGCAGGATAGCATGGCTATGTCCTCCCCTGCCGTAGGTGACATCGATATAAATGCCATTCGCCTGTATAGCCAATGCCTGCAGAACCTCATTTTTCAATACAGGTAGGTGACTGTGCACCATTACCTTCTCCAAACTTCACATGGGCAACTGAGACAATATTCCGGGTAATTCGCCGTCTTCGTCAGTCAGATCAAAACCGCCCTGCTGTTGTGCCTGCCATAGATCCTCATCCCAAATTTCAAATTTATTCACCATACCCAGCATCCGCACACGTTTTTCCAATGAGGAAAATTCGCGATGTGTGGCCGGTAACAGAATTCGTCCACTTTTATCCAGCTCACAATCATTGGCATTTCCGACAAAAAAACGCTTGAAGCGCTGCCCGGCTTTATTTAACCCGGGAACTTCGGTTAGCTTGTTCTCAATTTCCTGCCACACGGTCAGGGGATAAAGCAGCAGACAGGGGGCATCTATATCAAAATTCTTGGTCACAACCAGTTGTCCACCATGCTGTTCCTGCAGCACCTTACGGTACTTTGCAGGAATTGCCAGACGGCCTTTGGCATCCAACGATAGCGTGTATTCCCCTCGAAACATGATTTACCCGGGATATATCCCCACAATTACCCACAATTACCCACCAAAGAGACTATAGTAACCCCGACACGGTGATGTCAAGAAAAAATGAAATTATTGGACACTTCCCGACGAGGGGTAACCGATTTACTACCCTGCGGCGGCATCATCAGTAAAAAGTGGCGGAAGTCAGCCTGTAAGCCGGGTTCTGTCTTGGACAGTCATTCATCTGGGTCGTATGTCACCATACGCCTCAAGCAACCTACCCGGATCCGGTGCGGGTCACACCCTGTGGATCCCTATTTGGTCTTGCTCCAGGTGGGGTTTACCCTGCCACTGTTGTTACCAACAGCGCGGTGCGCTCTTACCACACCATTTCACCCTTACCTGAGCCATACAGCTGCAGGCGGTATAATTTCTGTGGCACTAGCCATCGACTCTCGCCGTCCAGGCGTTACCTGGCACCTTCACCCTGTGGAGCCCGGACTTTCCTCCATAACAAGGCAAGCCTCGTCACAGCGACTGTCCGGCCAACTTCCGCCGGGCGGGATTGTCTTTATAAGTGCAACCAAATGCAAGCGAAATCGACAACAAAAATACAGACAGCAGTTTCCTCTCGCACTATGCTGACGTAAGATAGTGGCTAACCACACCAGGAGGCTGTCCAAGAACAGAAAGCCTACTGCGGAAAAGCGGGCTTTGGTCCAATTTTCCGCTCATTTTCGTTAAATAGAACGACTTCGCCTCAAATGATCGAAAAAATGACCTCAAATCCGCTTCCCCTCGCTACGACCACCATGGATGGCGGAAGTGCCGGTTTTGCAGGAGCAACAAACCGGTCGACTCCTGTTCTCGGACAGTCTCCTAGGGCCTGATATGGATCCAAACTACATCGCAGTCATCGCCTCCACCATGGGTATCGCCTGGGCCAGTGGCATCAATTTATATGCCACCGTCGCTACACTGGGCATTCTGGCCAATACCGGTTCTATCGAGCTGCCACCGGATTTACAGATGCTGGCCAGCCCACCTATCGTCATGGCCGCCGGTTTTATGTATTTTGTCGAATTTTTCGCCGACAAGATACCTGGCGTTGATACCGGATGGGATGTCCTGCACACCTTTATCCGTATCCCGGCTGGTGCCATTTTGGCAGCCAGGGCCATTGCACCGATCGGCCCGGAAGCTGAAGCGATCGGTTTGATCCTTGGCGGCACGCTGGCCGCTGGCAGTCATTTTACCAAAGCTGGAACCCGGATCATGGTCAATACTTCACCAGAGCCGTTTACCAACTGGGCCTTGAGTATCGGTGAAGATGTGGCAGTCATTGCCGGCATCTGGGCTTCACTCCAACATCCGGTACCGTTCATTATTGCCATGGTGTTATTTATAATGCTGACCATCTGGTTATTGCCAAAGATCTATCGCGGTATTAAAGTGCTGCTTGGAAAAATCGCTGGCTTTTTTCATGGTCGCAGCAATCCACCAGATCCCCCACCGATGAACACACCACCACCATCCCCCTCCAACATCACTTTGCCAAAATCCACAAAGGAATAGAACATGTTATGGATCAAGATGCTGCATATCAGCTTTATGGTGACCTGGTTTGCCGGTCTATTTTATTTACCGCGTCTGTTTGTCTATCATGCCCTGACCACCGATCGACCGGGTCATGAACGCTTTTTGGTCATGGAGAAAAAACTTTATATCCTGATGACGATTGGCGGTGTGCTGACTATCATCTTTGGTAGCTGGCTCTGGCTGGGCTTTGGCATTAGTGGCGGCTGGCTGCATGCCAAACTCGGGCTGGTCGTAATTCTGGTTATCTATCAAGGTATGTGC
>CAZTLH010000057.1:0-10662 GCA_964614335.1 uncultured Gammaproteobacteria bacterium | reverse complement strand
GATGGCGGAAGTGCCGGTTTTGCAGGAGCAACAAACCGGTCGACCGCCATGGATGACGGGGTGCCGGTTTTGCAGGAGCAACAAACCGCTCGGCTCTTATTCCTGGAAAGGCTTCTGGTCTAAATTTCGCGTATGACATTTTGCATATGACCAGGAGTGAAATATACTGGATTGACAGTCATTGCCATCTGGATTTGGCTGTATTCAATCCAGACCGAACCCGGGTCCTGGAGCATGCTCTGAAATTGGGTGTCCGGCGACTGATTATTCCGGCAATCACACGCACCGGCTGGCCTCGGCTTCTGGAACTTTGCCAGACTAGTTCTGCACTATACCCCGCACTGGGTTTACATCCGATGTTCCAGGAGCAACATACTGAAGAGGACCTCAAGACCCTGGAACAGGCTCTCGGCGACCAAGCCGTGGTGGCGATCGGTGAAATTGGTCTCGATTTTCACAAGCCGATACCAGACCCATTGATCCAGCAACATTTTTTTCACCGCCAGCTGGCAATCGCAAGCCATGCCGGGCTACCGGTCTTGTTGCATGTGCGCAAAGCCCACGATACTGTTCTTGGTATACTGCGTAAGGCCGGTATCTGTGGCGGTATCGTGCATGCCTTTAATGGCAGCCTGCAACAGGCCCGGCAATATATCGATCTTGGCTTCAAACTCGGTTTCGGCGGCATGCTGACCCTGCCCCAATCACGCAAGCTGCAACAACTGGCGCGTACATTGCCGGTATCTGCACTGGTGCTGGAAACGGATGCCCCCGATCTGTCCGGCGTGGGTCACCAGGGTCTACGTAATAGCCCTGAGTTTCTGCCTGAATATGGTTATTTCATGGCCCGGCTACGACAACTTGAGCCTTCAACCCTATCCCGTGTGACCCGCGAGAATACCTGCGATGTACTCGGACTCTCCTGATCATGTGTTCTGATTTCAGCGCCTCCTATTCAGTCCTCCAGCAGCCGGCCAGCGATCCCTGGCAACTGCGCTTTGGTGGCATTGCACGACTTTATGGCCAACCCGCCATCGCCAGGCTGAAAGCACTGCATGTCTGTATCGCGGGTCTCGGCGGTGTCGGTTCCTGGGTGGTTGAAGGTCTGGCTCGCAGTGGCGTGGGCAAGCTGACATTAATCGATTATGACACCGTCGAAACCAGTAATATCAATCGGCAGCTACCGGCCCTGCACAGCACCCTGGGGCAAAAAAAAGTTCGGTTGCTACAGGACAGGGTCAAGGATATCAACCCGGATTGCGAGGTCGTGGTCATTGATGATTTTCTGACACTGCGTAATCTCGAAGACATCATCAACAATGATCATCGATTCGATCATATCGTCGATGCCATCGACAATATCCAGGTCAAGTCAGCATTGATTGCCCGCAGCCGTCGTCTAAAAATTCGCATCATCACCACCGGCGGTGCAGGTGGCCAGGTTGACCCGACCAGGATACAGGTCAGGGACCTGAGCCGGTCCTGGAATGATCCGTTAGCGGCCAGGGTCCGCAAACAGCTGCGTACTGATTACGGCTTCAGCAAAAATCCGCGACGTTACTTTTCGGTCGACTGTGTTTTCTCTACCGAACAACAACGCTATCCACAGCCGGATGGCAGTATTGATTTTTGCAAACCGGGCATTAGCGGGCTATCACTGGACTGCCGTCTCGGTTATGGTGCGGCCAGTTATGTCACCGCTGTATTTGGCTTTGTGGCGGTAGCCAGGGTACTGGAACGGGCACTGCAAGCCAAAACCTGATGCATTCTGTTTCTCCAGCACGGTAAAGACTGTAGCTCCTCACGCCAGCAAATCCTGCGTTGCCGGGAGCCACTGTAGCGTCAGCAGGCCAGTTGCAGACCGCAGTTGATGTGGCTCAGGGTTTTTGCAGTGTTTTCCGGTGCAATTCTTGCCCTTGATCGGAAATAAAGGCCAGCTCCAGCGTCTTCGGTGTGACATCTATTGCCAGAAAACCATAACTGGCAGCCAGAAACTCTACGCCCCGGTCCGATGGATCGATCTGATACAATCCGGCACCACCAGCACCATTGACAACATGGGTAAATCCGCAATCCGGAAACTCCCGGATCTCCATTTGATGGGTGTGACCCGACAGGTAGGCATCAATATGGTGACACAGCAAGCGTTTTATATACCAGCCACCGATTCCGCCACCCTTGTGGCGTCCGCCGGCCAGCGTCGCCGCCTTCAGGGGATGGTGGCCCATGGCAATGGTCCAACGCGCCGGTTTGCTGAAGGCCTCGGGCAAAAAGTTATTCACTGTGTACGGAAACATGGTATCCAGTGCCACCAGATTCAACAGTGAACCAAAACGAACCTGGTAAAAGCGGTACGGAAATCGCCAACGTGGATTTAAACGCTGATAATCCATCCAGATTTGCACTCGATCGTATCCTTTCTTGATATCGTGGTTGCCAATTATCGGGTAGATCGGCGCCTTGCCCAGACAGGGACCGCTATAAAGCGAGAATAGTTTCGACTGCCATTGGGGGTCTTTTACCGAGTCAATCCCCCGGGGATAGATGACATCTCCGAGTAACAGCAAACCATCAATCCCACCTTCGCTAACACAGCGTTTCTCCATCGCAGCCGCAACCCGTTTTTGTGCCGCACTGCCTGTGCCGTTGTCACCGATAGCAAAAAAACGCAGTCCCCGCTCCGGAACAGATTCCTGTATTACCAGAGAAGTTGCCGGCGCATCCGGAATCAGGGCCAGGCTATAGGCCGCCTTGGCGGCGGCAATGACCAGTGCCAGCAGTACCAAAACGCCACCGATACTGACAAAACGTCGTATTTTTCTATTCATCATCTACTCTCCCAGACCTGTCTGATGAGACCTGCTTTCTAACCATTTTCAATGATTTCAGATGGCGACAGATTTTACGTTTATAGACATCTTCGACCAATCCTTCACTCTAATTTTTTATAACCGAAATAGGGCCAGCCACCGTCATGGATCGGTAACTCCAGCGATTGCCAGTTCGGCAGATTCCAGTGCCGATCGGCCAGCAGTATACCTCCGGTAATCAGTAGCGGTGCCACCAGCGGTGCCAGATCTGCAACCAGTCGTGCATCCCGATCCCGTTTCTCACTTCCTACATCGGCATGAACCAGCGCTACAGGCCCGACCTTCCGTGCTGACCAGTGACCGAGTGTGTCGGAAAATTCCCCAAGCACCAGATCTTCTGCCGGTGGTCGACAATCCGGCATGGCATGCAATTCACGGTCGAAGGTCAATATCCTGCGTTCGGGAAATAACTTGCGCAAATGATCATACGTGCGACCTTTACCCAGACCCAGTTCGACCACCACACCGTCTACATCACGGATATGGTCAGCTGCAAAGTTCAGACAATCACGCTGCGTCGCAAGACGTAATATCATACGCTCGAGACGGCTTCCATTGGGCCACTGCAACATGTCTACACTCTCCTGAATAAATAACAATGATCTGCAACTATTTCATCGGGCAGGAAGATGGGACAACTGCCAGCAAATGCCGCCTCAGCGCGATTGGCGATCAACCAGCCTCCGATAACCAGAAACTGTGGATAGTACACTGCCAGCGTTTCAGCCAGACGGGCATTGGCCTGATGGTCCGGACCACCGATATCCGCGTGTATCAGGGCCACGTCATTGGCATAGCGCGACAGAGTACGTGGCAAGGTCTTTGTTATCTCACCGAGAATCAGCTGCTCCGCCGAAGGGGTATAAGGCGGTGCAGTATCCACAGCCTGTTCGAAAACAATAATCTGTCGATCCGGGAATATTTCACGCAAATGATCATAGGTCCTGCCACTACCCAGACCCAGTTCGAAAATTACACCTGGAGTTTGCGACAAGGCTGTCGCGGCAAGTTCAATACTGTATCTTTGCGCCTGCAGACGTTCGATGGTACGGTCCAAACGGCTCATTATTGATTTTCCAGCATCATACTGAAGCTTCCCCCACGTTGTTGCAAGTCCTTCGGTGTGCCCTGCTCTACGACCTTGCCACCATCAACAACCAGCAAGTGATCGAATTCCGTAGCCAGTTGTGGTCGCTCCAGCACCCACACCAGACCGGTTTCAGCGCGAAGCTGACGTAAATTGCGAAGCACTCGCCGCTCGGCAGCAGAATCCAGCGAGGCGATGGCGTTGTTGATAATCAATAAATCCGGTTTCTTTAACAAGCAGCGGGTTAATGCCAGTTTCTGCCGGGTTCCATTTGACAAGCGCGCCCCGGCAGTACCGACATGATAATGCAGACCCGCCTCTATGATCTCATTCCTCAACCCAAGATTGCGTATGGTTTCGGCCATCAGCTCATCGACCATTTTGCGGGCATTGGCCTGGCCGTAAGCCAGTCTGCCAAACAGGATATTGTCACGTATGGTCAACGCCGCATTACATTCACCGGCGTCATAAATGGCAATATCCGCCGTGGAATCCGCCTGCACCAATTGCTGTAATTTTGCTCGCGCATCAAGCAGCCGATTTTGCATGTCCTCATCAATCAGGCCCAGTCGATGCCGAGCTACCACCAGTTTGAACGGCAACGATAACAACAGCAACCTGTCTTCAGCCTTGATTTCATGGAGCTCATCCAGTTTGTTTCGTTTAATAATACTGGAAAATAACGGCAGCTCCTCGGCTTCGATAAAACTGAATTGACTGAATAATTCGCTGTCTGGTGCCACATCCTGAAATAAATCGAGCATGATGCCGGCCAATTTATAGCCAATTCGGAGAAAATCGTCCTGCAGCTGTGTTTGCTCCAGTGCCTGCATGATCAATGCATTGGATTGGGGTTGCTGCATATCGATACAGCGATTGCGGGGGTGACCGAACACCAAATTTTCCGCCACAGTAAGGTTGGTGTTGTAACTGTCGGTATCGAAGGACTCCACCAACTGGCTGTACTGATCTTCTGCCAGCTGGTCACTGAGTGAATTTCTGGTGACCAGCACCTGTTCAGCCAGTTCAGGTTGTTTCCCAGGGTCTATTCTGGAGTCTAGGCCAATCTGGTAGATTTCCAGTCCCAATTCAGTCACCGGTAACAGTTCAAGAATTTTCTGATCCAAAGCCGTCTGGTCAGTGACACCTGCCTGCTGTAAATCGACCCAGTTGGTCTCAGGATTATCGGGACTGTTTCCTGACAGCTGTGCCTCCAGCTGATGACTGGAAGCCTTCGGATCAGAGGCATATTGCTCGTCACTCACGGGTTCAAACTTGAGACCATAAACCAGATTGTCAAATACCGAACCGGTAAAAATATGGGCATTCGCATCGATATAGGTCAACACGCGTCCAGTCGCTGCTTCCGGTAGAACCTCGAGCGCCTGTTCATCGATCCGGATGCGTCCACCACTGGGTGACAACAAACCGGCCATCATCTGGGCCATCTCCACCTTGCCACTGCCTGCCATTCCGACTATCGCCGTGTGTCGGGTCAAATCCAGATCAAAACTCGCTCCATCGACTGACTTGAGATAATTATCTTCGGAAAAGCTCAGATTGGTGGCCACCAGCTGACGACGAAATTGTAGTAACTCTTGAGACTGGCCTTCCGCCAGCTCACGGCTGAGTAGCATCTGTGGATCGAACTGTTCGATAATTTGTTGGTATTTGACCCGAATATCCTCTTTGGTCTGATAATACTTCAGCAACTCTTTCCATGGTGATGCGATATCTTTATAGGCGGACAACACGGCGACCAGCCCACCCAGTGACAAATTGCCTTTAATGACAAAATACCCGCCCACAGAATAGAAGAAAAACGGGGTCAACTGGGCAATAAAATTATTCAGAAATTTGATAAAAAACTTGCGCCGAAACAAGTCATAACGAATGCTGAAAATTTTCCCCAGTCGGTCCGAGAGTCGGGCCCGCTCGTAGCGACCGGTACCATGGGCATGTATTTCCTGGATTCCGGCGATGGACTCTCCAACTCGATCCGACAACACCCGAACATTCATCACACGTTGCTTGGCCAGAGCATTAACCTTGCGTTGCAATTTTGGAATTAACCACATTTGTGGTGGATAAAAGGCAATCGCCATCAACCCCAATAACCAGTCCTGATTGACAATAAACCACAAATAGGTAATTAAAAGACCACCCTGAAATGCCGGCAAGGCAAAAGCTTCGCCGATAAAGCCCCCTAATGGCTCCGTCTCGGTGGTAATCATGGGGATAATCTCGGCCTGCGAGACCTGTTTAAAATACGGCAGGGGAAATCGCAGGATACGACTGTAGAGCTCATAACGGAATCGCCGCAACATGCGCTCACCCAACACACCACGATAGACATTGAGGATATACTTCATTGCCCCATTGAAAACCACCAGCAACAGAAACAGGCCACTGAGGACAAACAGATAGGAAATCTGGTTGATCGGAAAACCCAGCAACTGCTCCGGCACATCAGCACCACCAATCGCACCGTTGATGATCATTTTCGGCACTTCCAGCGACACATAGATGAAGGGCATCGAAGCCGCTGTCAACAACAGTAAAAATATCTGTTTTTTACGTGTATGCTTAAGAATATATCGAAAAATCGAACGTTCCATAAAAGCGCCGGCGGCCATTAATAATGTGATGCAGAGTTATATCATAAATACCCGGGTCAGAGTGAATCCACAACACAGATACGATACCGCAATCGTCCTGAAGGGTTATCCTCGTCTATCTGAAACCTTTATTGCCCAGGAAATTCTGGCACTGCAACAGCGCGGCCTCGATGCCATCCTGGTATCACTACGCCATCCAACAGACCCGCAGCAACATCCCATTCATAAAGAAATTACCCTGCCTGTCCTTTATCTACCCGAATACCTCAAAGATGAGCCGTTCCGGGTGTTACGCGCCTTATTCAGCAGCTGGCAGTGGATAAAACTGGCAAAATTACTGAGTCTGTTCCGACAAGACCTGCAGCGTGATCATAATCGCAACCGTTGGCGCAGACTGGGCCAGGCGCTGGTTCTGAATCATGAATTGCCTGCCTCGATTCATCATATCCATGCCCATTTTATCCATACACCGTCTTCGGTTGCACGTTACTGCGCCTTGTTACGGGGCTGCAGCTGGAGTGTATCTGCCCATGCCAAGGATATCTGGACATTACCGAATTGGGAAAAACAGGAAAAACTCGACTCTTGTGCCTGGGCGGTTACCTGTACCGGAGCAAATCTCGCCCACCTGCGCAATCTGACAGCAAATCCGGAAAAAGTTTCCCTGATCTACCACGGTCTGGACTTCAATCGTTTCCCGCCCGCGACGCCATCCAGGACAACAAGCGACGAAATTACACTATTGTCGGTGGGCCGGGCAGTCCCGAAAAAAGGCTATGATCTCCTGCTTGCTGCGCTGGCCTTGCTGCCAGCCGAATTATCATGGCGCTTTGTCCATATCGGCGGTGGGCCATTGCTGGAGTCACTCAAACAACAGGCAGCGGAAAATCATCTTGAGAGACGGATCCAGTGGCTGGGCGCACAATCACAGCTACAGGTGCTGCAAGCACTACGACAAGCCGATATTTTCGTCTTGCCCAGCCGAATCACCGCAGATGGTGACCGGGACGGCCTGCCCAATGTCCTGATGGAGGCCCAGAGTCAGGGGCTGGCCTGTATTGCAACCAACATCTCGGGTATCCCGGAGCTGATTCAACATCCTGATACCGGTCTGCTGGTTGCACCGGACGATATCCAGGCCCTGGCTGCTGCCATCGTGCAATTACTACAGAACCCTGAACAGCGCCAACACCTGGGCCAAAATGGTCTGCTGCGTGTCAGGAAACACTTCAGTATGGAACAGGGGGTGAACGAATTGTCCCGGCGTTTCGGTCTGGCGAAACTGCCCCTGTGAAGCCTTGCAGATGAAACAGTCGCGACTGGCGTTTTATGCTCCACTAAAGGCGCCCGATCATGCCCATCCCTCGGGAGATCGTCATATGGCGTCATTATTGATACAGGCCCTGCGTCGGGCAGACTTCGAGGTCACCCTGGCCAGTCATATGCGAAGCTATGACGGGGTTGGAAATCCCGCTCGACAACTGCGCATCCGTCATTTGGGACGGTTGCTGGCGGCACGTCTGTTACGCCAATATGCGCTCCACGGCAATACACCCAGTTACTGGTTTACCTATCACCTGTACCATAAAGCCCCGGACTGGATTGGCCCCCGGGTGGCACGTGCACTAGGGATTCCCTATATCGTGGCCGAAGCTTCCTTCGCACCCAAACAGGCCAGCGGAAACTGGGCCAATAACCATCTGGCCGTGGCCGAATGTCTGTACCAGGCTGATCTGGTCGTTCATCTGAATCCGGATGACGAGTGTTGTGTAAAACCATTGCTGAAAGCAGGGTCCAGCAGCTTACGTCTGCCACCATTTATGGATCTGGCGCCGATACCAGCTCCTGAAACCCGCAATAAATCTCGACACCAGCTGGCACAAACACTTGGCCTTGACTCAACGTCCCCGTGGCTGGTTTGTACCGCCATGATGCGGCCGGGTGACAAATTCTCTTCCTACCGGATTTTGGCACACAGCCTGCTTCCCCTGCTGGATTTACCCTGGCAGTTATTGGTCATCGGTGATGGCAAATGTCGCTATCAGATCAGGGAATTATTTGCTGCCATCGGTCAGCGTTGTCACTGGCTGGGTCAGCTCGATCACGGGCCGGTACTGAACATCTTAAACGCATCCGATCTTTATCTATGGCCTGGCATCAATGAAGCATACGGATTGTCGTTGCTCGAAGCCCAGGCCTGTGGTTTACCGGCCGTCACCGGTCGGCGACCCGGTCCGGCCGCCATTGTCAAACATCAATATAGCGGTTTACTGACAGCTGAGGGTGATCGTGAGGCATTCTCCAGCGCCTGCCGAAAAATACTGACAAACCCGGCCCTGCGACAGCAGTTCTCCAGTCATGCGCGCAACAAAATCATCCAACAGCACAGCCTGCAACAAGCGGTATCAAATCTGGCTGCTGCCATCCATCGCCTACCACAATCCCCTCAGTCGCTGTGACCATCCGAGGACTTCTGAAGTTTCCGTGTTTCATGATCCAGGAGGAGCTGTTGTGCTTCATCTTTGTAGACACCGTTGTCATTCCCGCGAAGGCGGGAATCCAGATGACCTGGCTATCGAGGCAAATTCTTGGGTGATGGAATTGTTACCACTGTCGGTTACGCCATTAATTTGCTTTCTATTGAGCCGATTGCAAAATTCCGTGCTTCATGATCCTGGCGGGAGCTGTTGTGTTTCATCTTTGTAGACACAGTTGTCACTACATCAAATAGCTGGGATTCATTTTGAATTAATCTAAAATAGCTACACTACCTGATGAGTTGCCAGAGGCTACACTTTCGGCCTTCGATAGTGCAAACTGGCAGAGCGAAAACCACGGAGCGAGGTAACCATGCGAAATAATTTACTGATTGGCACTCTAATCTGTCTGATAGCCTATGGCAGCACGGCTACAGCTGCCAAGCCACCCGCAGGCTATACGGCTTTTAAAAAAGAGTGTGGTGATTGTCATATGCCATTTCCACCACAGATGCTGCCAAAGCGTTCATGGCATCAGCTACTCACGCATCTAGATCAGCATTTCAATGAAGATGCCAGTCTCGACCCCAAAACCACCACAGACATCAGTACGTTTTTACAAAATTATTCGGCTGATTCTGCCAATGGCGGCCGTCTTGGCCATTATATGAATAACAGCATTTCCGCCAGTAAAACGCCATTACGGATCACCGATACGCGTGGTTGGCGCCGTATCCATGGTGAAATCCGGCCTTCGGCATGGACCTCGGACAAAATCAAGACCCGCTCCAATTGTCTGGGCTGTCATCGTTGAGGGGTATTATTTTCGACCTCGCTGCCAAACCTGATATTCCTTGCCCTAAGAGCCTGTCCGAGACAGTACAGGTCAGAACAGAATATCTAACGCATTGTAAACCCGCGCCGGGCCAAAAAATCGTGCATATGAGGGCGCGATTCCCTGCCGGTCAAATCACGCATTTCCAGACTCCAGCAACTGTCCTTGTTGCCACCGGTCCTGGTTTGGTAGTACTCACGTAACTGTTGGTCATATCCCTCGATCCCCGTCTGATCTTGTTGTGCGGCATATTCTTCCTCCTGCAACACCATGGACAAGGGCAAGCGTGGTTTGGTCTGTGGGTCCTGGGCAGGAAAACCCAGACACATGCCAAATATCGGATAAACATCATCTGGCAAATGCAACAAATCAGATACTGCTTGTGGATTATTGCGTATACCACCGATATAGCAAATCCCCAAACCCAGCGATTCGGCAGCAACGACACAGTTCTGCGCTGCCAGCGCAACATCAACAGTGGCGATAATAAATTGCTCGGTCATACCCTGGGAAAAACACCCACCCTGCATTTCACAGGCAAACCGTGGTCTTGCCAGATCGGCACAAAACACCAGAAAAGCCCCCGCATTGGCAACATATGCCTGGTTGCCAGCAAGCGATGCCAGTTGTTCCCGACGCTCCGGGTTACGAACCCGAATGACCGTCACAGCCTGGATATTGCTGGATGTTGCCGCTGCCTGGCCGCAGGCAATGATTTCATTAATCAGCTCATCACTAACCGGTTGTCCGGTAAATTTACGGATCGTACGGTGGG